>JAYTWE010000495.1:0-2036 GCA_043744055.1 Magnetospirillum sp. | reverse complement strand
CATGATGGAGGGCCGCCGCTATTCCGAGGGCCTGCATCAGGCATTGGAAGCCAAGGAAAACGTCACCATCCAGAATGAGAATCAGACTCTGGCCTCCATCACCTTCCAGAATCTGTTCCGTCTCTACCCGAAGCTGGCGGGCATGACCGGCACCGCCATGACCGAAGCTGGCGAATTCCACGAAATCTATGGCCTGGATGTGGTGGAGATTCCCACCAATATGTCGGTCAGCCGCAAGGATTTCGATGACGAGGTCTATCGCACCGCCGCCGAAAAGAACGACGCCATCGTCACTCTGATCGAGGAATGCCGGGGTCGCATGCAGCCCGCCCTGGTGGGAACCACCTCCATCGAGAAGTCCGAGCACCTGTCGAGCCTTCTCAAGAAAAAGAAGATTCCCCATCAGGTCCTCAATGCCCGCTATCACGAGCAGGAAGCCACCATTATCGCCCAAGCCGGTGTCCCCGGCGCAGTGACCATCGCCACCAATATGGCCGGTCGCGGTACCGATATCCAGCTAGGCGGCAATCTGGACATGCGCATCCGCCAGGAATTGGGCGAGATCACCGATGACGCCGAATACGCCCGGCGCGTCGAAGCCCTGAAGGCCGAGATCGAAGTTAATAAGGGCAAGGTCCGCGATTCCGGTGGACTTTACGTCATCGGCACCGAACGCCACGAAAGCCGCCGCATCGACAACCAGCTGCGCGGCCGTTCCGGTCGCCAGGGTGATCCCGGCGCGTCCAAGTTCTTCCTATCGCTGGAAGACGACCTGATGCGCATCTTCGGATCGCAGCGTATGGACGGCATGCTGCAAAAGCTGGGGCTGGAAAAGGGCGAGGCCATCGTCCATCCCTGGATCAACAAGGCGTTGGAAAAGGCCCAGCAGAAGGTCGAGGCCCGCAACTTCGATGTCCGTAAGAACCTGCTGAAGTTCGACGACGTCATGAATGATCAGCGCAAAGTGGTCTACGAACAGCGCAAGGACCTGATGGCGGCCGAAGAGGTTGCCGAGGAAATCGTCGCTTTCCGCCACGAAGTCATCACCGAAATGGTCGGCCGCTGCATTCCTGAGCGCGCCTATGCCGATCAGTGGGACGTGGCCGGTCTGCACGAAGAAGTGCTGCGCATCTTCAATCTGGACCTCCCCCTGGCCGAATGGGCCAAGGAAGAAGGCATTGCCGATCAGGAAATCCGCTCGCGCATCACCGATTTCGCCGATCGCCGCATGGCGGAAAAGGTGGCCAATTACGGTGCCGACACCATGCGTATGGTGGAAAAAAGTCTGCTGCTTCAGCTGCTGGACCAAGCCTGGAAGGACCATCTGCTGCAACTGGATCATTTGCGCCAGGGCATCAGCCTGCGCGCCTATGCCCAGCGCGATCCGCTGAACGAATACAAGCGTGAAGCCTTCAATCTGTTCGAGCAGATGCTTTTGGACCTGCGCGAGAAAGTGACCTCGGTCCTGGCCCATGTGGAACTTCGCTTTGGCGATGAAAGCCCGGAACAAGCCATGGAGCCCCGCGGCCCCAGCCGGACCCAAGAAACCCGCGAGGACCCCGCCCTCTCGTCGGGTGCTTCCGCCTCCATCTCGACCAGCCCACGCAGCACGGCCATTGATCCCAACGACCCGGCAACCTGGAGCGCCACCTCACGCAATGCTCCTTGCCCCTGCGGATCAGGTAAAAAGTACAAGCACTGCCACGGCGCGGTGGCCTAAGAACCTGGAAACTCCACAAGAGAGGATTGCGGGGTTGGGTCAAGGGACCGGTGGGCAAACAACGCAGCTATACCCCGTCGCCTTAAGAACCCGAAGATTCCAACTCTCTCGTCATTCCCGCGAAAGCGGGAATCCAGGGGGGCGCCGCTGACTTTTCCGCGACTCCTGGACTCCCGCTTCCGCGGGAGTGACGACGGGTGGGACTGGCGATTTTCGAGTTTTCATGGCGACGGAGTATAGAGCGTTTTTCAATCACATTGAAACACGCTCTAAATCACCATCTTCACCTTCTGACCGGGCTTGAGGGACGCGCCCT
>JAYTWE010000494.1:0-3125 GCA_043744055.1 Magnetospirillum sp. | reverse complement strand
GTTGATCTGCCCGATCGCCATGGACGAAGGCCTGCGTTTCGCCATCCGTGAAGGTGGTCGTACCGTGGGTGCCGGCGTGGTTGCATCCATCGTCGAGTAGATGTATAAGGCGTGGCTTCGGTCACGCCGGGCCTGACAACCGGTCCCCCTGATTGGGGACCGGTAACGGCTGCAGGAGTGTAGCTCAACTGGTAGAGCACCGGTCTCCAAAACCGGGGGTTGGGGGTTCGAGCCCCTCCACTCCTGCCAAGTCGCCCCGCCAACCTTCCGGCGGGACGCAATTGTGACAGTAGAGATATGGCAAAGACGACTCCGGCCCTTTTCTTCAAGCAGGTCCGCCAGGAAGTTGCCAAGGTAACTTGGCCGAGCCGGCGCGAAACCACCATCTCCACCGTTATGGTGTTTGTGATGGTGATGCTTTCGGCTGTTTTCTTCCTGGTCGTCGATCAGATTTTCGCCTGGAGCGTCAAGCTCGTGTTCGGTCTGGGAGGCTGACAACAAAAATGGCCACCGCCCGTTGGTACGTGATTCATGTCTATTCCGGCTTTGAAAAGAAGGTCGCCCTTTCGGTTCGCGAACAAGCCGAACAAAAGGGTATGTCCGATCTGTTCGAGCAGGTCCTGGTGCCGACCGAAGAAGTGGTCGAAGTGCGCCGTGGCGCCAAGATAAATGCCGAACGCAAATTCTTCCCAGGCTATGTCCTGGTGAAGATGGAGCTGACCGACGATACTTGGCATCTGGTTAAGAATACGCCGAAAGTGACCGGCTTCCTGGGTGGTAAGGGCCGCCCGGTTCCGATCACCGATAGGGAAGCCGAACGGATCATCAAGCAGGTTCAAGAAGGCGTCGAACGTCCCAAGCCCTCCATCACCTTTGAGGTGGGCGAGCAGGTTCGTGTTTCCGACGGTCCCTTCACCTCGTTTAACGGCCTTGTCGAGGAAGTCGATGAGGAAAAGGCCCGCCTCAAAGTGGCGGTTTCGATCTTCGGCCGCTCCACCCCGGTGGAACTGGAATACACGCAGGTCGAGAAGGTCTGAGTTTCACGTCCATAAGCCGCCCCGCCAGATCGGCGGAGCGGCTTATGGGTGTTTTCGTTTTCCGCTTTCGGATGTCCGGGGGCGGTTTAGTCGGCGGAAGGCCAGCCATTGGCCGCACCGCCAACTCTGGTGACAGACAGAGGATATTAAGATGGCAAAGAAGATTGTGGGCTACGTTAAGCTCCAAGTTCCGGCTGGTAAGGCTAATCCCTCGCCGCCAATCGGTCCCGCGCTGGGTCAGCGCGGCCTGAACATCATGGAATTCTGTAAGGCGTTCAACGCCCAGACGCAGGGCCTTGAGCCCGGCATGCCGATTCCCGTGGTGATTACCGCCTATTCGGATCGCACCTTCACCTTCGTGACCAAGACCCCCCCGGTGACCTTCTTCCTGAAGAAGGCGGCGGGCATCACCAAGGGTATCACGACCCCTGGTAAGGGCACGGTCGGCGAAGTGACCATGACGCAGATCCGAGAGATCGCCGAAAAGAAGATGGTCGACCTCAACGCCAATGACGTTGAAGCAGCCAGCAGCATGATCGTCGGTTCCGCCCGTTCCATGGGCCTCAAGGTGGTGGAGTAAACCCATGGCTATCGGAAAGCGCCTGAAGTCGGCTTATGCCGGCATCGACCGGGACAAGTTTTACAGCCTCACCGACGCGGTGACGGCCATCAAGACTCGTGCCGTCGCCAAGTTTGATGAAACCATCGAAATCGCCATGATCCTGGGCGTCGATCCCCGTCACGCCGACCAGATGGTTCGCGGCGTGGTGGAATTGCCCCATGGTACCGGTAAGACCGTCCGCGTCGCCGTGTTCGCCAAGGGCGACAAGGCGGAAGAAGCGAAGAAGGCCGGTGCCGATATCGTGGGTTCGGACGATCTGTTCGAAGCCATCAACGGCGGCACCATGGATTTCGACCGCTGCATCGCCACTCCCGACATGATGGGCTTGGTTGGCCGTCTCGGTAAGGTTCTCGGCCCGCGCGGCCTGATGCCGAACCCGAAGCTGGGCACCGTGACCACCAACGTGATTGAAGCCATCCGCGCCGCCAAGGCCGGTCAGGTTCAGTTCCGTGTCGAGAAGGCCGGTATCATTCATGCCGGTATCGGCAAGGCATCGTTCCCGGCCGAGAAGCTGGCTGAGAATGTCAGCGCCTTCGTCGATGCCATCAACAAGGCAAAGCCCCAGGGCGCCAAGGGCACCTATCTGAAGAAGGTGTCTCTGTCGTCCACCATGGGTCCCGGCGTAAAGCTCGACGTCGGCACCATCGGAGCCTAACGGCTGCGTTGGTAAAAGTTTTCCTTCCCCTTCGGGGGCGGGAGAGTAGGGACCCTCCCCTATAAAAGGAGGGTCCCGCACCTGTCCGAGACCGTAGGCGCTTTGGGTCGGCTTGCCGCACCAAAGCTTGATGGGATTTCCCGCCTACCGAGACAGAGGTAAAAAGACGTTTACGTCTGCTCCTTCTTGTAAGGACCGGACGTTCGCGGCTTGAAGCTTCTGGGACAGGCCACCGGCCCCAAAGGGCGGCTTGCCGTCTGGTGGGGCTATGGGCAATGGACCGAATGTTTCCGCAAGGGGATTATCCCGTCGGCGGGGCTTCGGCTCTATGTTTGGAGACGAAAGTGGACCGGACACAGAAAGCAGATTGGGTCGGGTCGCTGCATGGAAAGCTCGAAGGCGTTGGTCTCGTTATCGTCACCCACTACAAGGGTCTGACGGTTGCCGAGATGACTGCCCTGCGGGCCAAGATGCGCGCGGCTGGAGCCAGCTTCAAGGTGACCAAGAATCGTCTCACCAAGCTTGCCCTTGCTGGTACCGAGTTCGAGAACCTCGCTGACCTGTTCGTCGGCCCGACCGCCATCGCCGTTTCGCGCGATCCGGTCGCCGCCGCCAAGGTTGCCGCTGAATTTTCCAAGGTTAATGACAAGCTGGTGATCCTCGGTGGATCGCTGGGCGGCATGCGCCTGGATGTCAACGGTGTGAAGGCCCTTGCCACCCTGCCGTCCCTGGACGAGTTGCGTGGCCGCCTGATCGGCATGATCTCGACCCCGGCCACCCGCATCGCCGGTGTGCTTCAGGCTCCCGCTGG
>JAYTWE010000493.1:0-2354 GCA_043744055.1 Magnetospirillum sp. | reverse complement strand
GGCGCGGGTGGTAAAGATGCAATGACGGGCTTGGGCTCTGGTTGCTCCAGCTTGGGAGCATCCTCGGCGGTGAGGAGGCGTTGACATTCAGCACTTCCCCCTCCCTCGGCAGTGAGGAGGCGTTGAGATTCAACACTTCCCCCTCCCTCGGCTTGCCGGGGGAGGGTTGGGGAGGGGGCCTGCGGCACCGGCTTTTTTTTACGGGGGGCGCGTTTCTTCTTTTCAGGTTCGGTGATGGCGGGCGGCGGCGGTATGTCTTCGGGCGGTTGGGCGCGGAACGCCATGATCGCGGTGATGGCCGTTACCGCTTCCTTATACGAGACCCCCATGGGCAGGAGATGGCGAAGTGCCGTGGAATCGGCCAGAAGAGCACGCAGCTTGTCGTCGTCCAACTCCAGCAGATGATCGCGGAAGTCGTCGTCCACATTGGTGCAGATCTCTTCGATCCTCAGCACAATCGGTCTCCAGTTTATAGTTTGGCCAAAACCTCTTCGACCCCATCCCAGGCACGGTGAAGATCCGCTTCACTGGTGCAGTAGGGCGGCAAAAGATACAGCACATTGCCCAGTGGCCGTAAAAGCAGACCACGTTCCAGAAATGCCGCCTTCATCCGAGGCCCGACCGCCGAGGCATAACCCTCGCCATCGCCGATGATATCCATGGCGGCTATTGTACCACATAACCGGGTTCGGGCCACGTTGGGTCTTGATTTCAGTCGGTCCAGCCGCGAGCGGTGCAAGACTTCAATCGCCTTGATGCGGGCTTGGCATTCCGAGGCTTCCAGTAGGTCCAGCGAGGCCAGACCGGCGGCGCAGCCTAGAGGATTGGCGGTGTAGGAGTGGCCGTGCAGGAAAGCTCGCGTCAGATCCTGGCCCAGGAATTCCTGAAAGATGGCTTCACGGGCCACGGTCATGGACAAGGGCAAAAAGCCGCCGGTCAGTCCCTTGGACAAGCAGACCAAATCCGGCGTCACCCCTGCTTTAACACAGGCGAACAATCCGCCGGTGCGCGAGAACCCGGTCATCACCTCGTCGAAGATCAGCAGGGAACCGGCGTCGCGTACTCTTTGCTCCAGGGCACGCAGAAAATCCGGGCGGCACATGCGCATTCCGGCCGCGCCTTGGATCAAGGGCTCGATGATGACGGCCGAGACCTTGTCGCGATTGGCGGCAAAGATGGCATCCAGGGCATCCAGGGCGGCTTGCTCCTTGGCCTCCACCTCGTCATCATCATCCCAGGTGGCGGGAAAGGGAACCGTTCTGACCGGGAACAGCATCTCTTTCCACTGCTCGAAATAGCCCGAGGAGTGACCTGCCGACATGGCGCCCGCCGTGTCACCGTGATAGCCGCCTTCGAAGGCGATATAGACGTTCCGCTCCTGGCCCCGGTTGCGCCAGTACTGATGCGCCAGCTTCAACGAGACTTCCACTGCGGTGGAACCGTCGTCGGAATAAAACACCCGGTCCAGATCGCCGGGCAGCCGCCGGGTCACCCGCGCCGCCAGTCGTGCCGCCGGTTCATGGGTGAAGTCGGCGAAGATCACCTGTTCCAGCCGCATGGCCTGATCGGCGATGGCCTGGGCGATGGCCGGATTGCCGTGGCCGTGCAGATTACACCACCACGACGACACCAGATCCAGGTATTCGCGCCCATCGGCGGCATAGATGGTCGATCCCTTGGCTCCCAGCGCCAAGATGGCTGGATGGGCGGTTCCGGCCTGGGTGAAGGGGTGCCAGACATGGCGGGCGTCCAGCGCCCGAAGCTCGTCATAGGACAGGGTCATGGAATTTACCGGGCTAAGGGAAAGTGGGCAGAGTAAGAAAAATCAGGAGGCGGCAGACTGGCCACCATGGAATCAGTGACAGCGGGCAGGGGCTGAATCTCGGCCAGGACTGGAACGCCGCCGTAATGCTCGATAGCCTGACGATTGGCGGCATTGCGTTGGCCGTTCATCACTACACCTAAGATGGGAATGTGGCGGCGGCGCAGAATTTCCAGGGTCATCAGGGTGTGGTTGATGGTCCCCAGTCCCGATCGCGCCACCACCAGCACCGGCAGGTTGAGACGCGCCATCAGATCCACCATCAGGGCCAGTTCGTTGATGGGCACCATGACTCCGCCAGCCCCCTCCACCACCAAGGGCCGCTCGGTGATGGGGGGAGTGATGGCGGAAAGGTCGATCCGTGTTCTTTCGCGTTGGGCGGCCTCGTGAGGGGACAGGGGGGCTTGCAGCTCGATTGCCGGGGGATGGATGGTCACCAGCGGAGCCAGCCGCGCCACGGTGATGGAATCGGTTCCCTCCACCAGCCCGGTCTGGATGGGTTTCCAGTAATCGGCTTTCCAGTTATGGGCCA
>JAYTWE010000492.1:0-7411 GCA_043744055.1 Magnetospirillum sp. | reverse complement strand
ATTTTATAGGAATGAGGTTAAGGGACCGAGTCTCTTGTGGGTGAAGGGCAAAACCCTTCGCTCTTTCGGATTTTCACGGCAACGGGGTGTGGAGTTTGGGAATTACCCCGGATGGATTCCGGCGATAGCCCGACAAGATGCGTCACATCAAGCGATTTCGCCGGAATAAATCGGCCCCCTTGCGATGCAAGAGGGCCTTCTTATTTACGACCGCAGCGTCGACATCAATCTTCCGTGGCCGCACCATCAAGATCGCCGGGACCGGCAGCCAAGGCATCAGAGATGATGCCGGCATTGGAGCGGATGGCGCCTTCGATTTCAGCCGCCATATCGGGATGTTCCCGCAAATAGGTCTTGGCGTTCTCGCGGCCTTGGCCGATGCGAGTGGAGTTGTAGGAGAACCAAGCCCCCGACTTTTCCACAACACTGGCCTTGACGCCCAAGTCGATCAACTCACCCATCTTGGAGATGCCTTCGCCATACATGATGTCGAAATCGACCACCTTGAAGGGAGGAGCCAGCTTGTTCTTCACCACCTTGACGCGGGTTTGATTGCCCACCACCTCGTCACGATCCTTGATGGCGCCGACACGGCGGATTTCCATCCGCACCGAGGCATAGAACTTCAGCGCATTGCCACCGGTCGTGGTCTCTGGATTGCCGAACATGACGCCGATCTTCATACGAATCTGGTTGATGAAGATGACGATGGTCTTGGACTTGGAGACGGAACCGGTCAACTTGCGCAGCGCCTGACTCATCAGACGGGCATGCAGCCCCATATGGTTATCGCCCATCTCGCCTTCCAATTCGGCGCGAGGCACCAAAGCAGCAACCGAGTCGATCACCAACACATCAATGGCGCCGGAGCGGACCAGGGTGTCGGTAATTTCCAACGCCTGTTCCCCGGCATCGGGCTGACTGATCAGCAGATCGTCCAGATTGACCCCCAGCTTACGGGCGTAAGATGGGTCCAAGGCGTGTTCCGCATCCACGAAGGCGCAGGTGCCGCCCTTTTTCTGAGCTTCAGCGATAATGTGAAGGGCGAGCGTGGTCTTGCCCGAGCTTTCCGGCCCGTAAACCTCGATGATACGACCGCGCGGAACGCCGCCGATCCCCAGAGCCACATCCAAGCCGAGGGAGCCGGTTGAGACCACCTCGGTCTCGACCACCGAATCCTTTTGGCCCAGCTTCATGATGGAGCCCTTGCCGAACGCCCGCTCGATTTGGCTGACGGCGGCTTCAAGTGCCTTCTGTCTATCCATGGTGTCCTTATCCACGAGACGCAATGCAGCCTGCGACATGGCAGTTCCCCTTCATCTATCCCGAACCGGGCGGTCATGCAATGAGCAATAAAGTACGCCTTCTGTTCCTGGGCGCAAGCGAAATGTTCGCGTTTGTTCCCATTGCGTTTGTGTGGCGTGCTTTAGGGGGTCGCTAAATTGCCCGCCGCACCATCGGATGGCGGGAATGGGGGGCTACGCCTCGGCCATGACCTGCTTAACCGCTCCGGCCAATTGCTTAAGGGAAAAGGGTTTGGGCAGAAAATGAATTCCGGCGTCGGGATCAATGCCGTCGCGGGCCACGTCCTCGGAATAACCCGAGATCAGAATCACCTTGATGGCAGGGCGTTCCATGCGAACGAAGCGGGCCAGGGTCACACCATCCATGCCGGGCATGACCACGTCCGAGATCAGGACGTCAATCTGGTCATTACCGTGCAACACCTCCATGGCCTGTTCGCCCGACCGGGCCTCGATCACGGAATAGCCTTTATTTCGCAACGCACGGGCACCGAACAACCGGACCGCATCCTCGTCCTCCACCAGCAAAATTGACCCGGTCCCCGTGAGGTCTCCGCTTTCGGCTTCCACCAATGGGGCTGTCCGCTTGGTTTCACCTGCGGGATCAGCGTCGATGCGCGGCAAGTGAATGGAGAAGGTCGCGCCCTGACCGGGCTCGCTTTCCACCACGATGAATCCGTCGGTCTGACGCACGATGCCATAGACGGTGGATAGCCCCAAACCGGTTCCCGCCCCCACTTCCTTGGTGGAAAAGAAGGGCTCGAAGATGCGGGTGATGTTCTCCTTGCCGATACCGGTTCCGGTATCGGATATCTCAAGCAGAACGTACTCACCTGCGGGCATCAGTTCGGGACCGCGCTGAACCGGCTGTTCCACCGTCACCGCATTGGTGCGGATGGTCAAAGTGCCGCCGCCCGGCATGGCATCGCGAGCATTAACCGCCAGATTAATGATGACCTGATCGAACTGACCAGGGTCCACCCGGACCAGCCCCAGGGCACGACCGTGAACCATCTTAAGCTCGATGGTCTCACCCAGCAAACGGCGCAGCAGATTGGACAGGTCAGCCAGGGCATCGGTGGCGTTGAGCAAGCGAGGCTGCAAGGCCTGCCTTCGCGAAAAGGCCAGCAACTGGCGCACCAGAGAAGCGGCACGGTTGGCGTTCTGCTTGACTTGCATAATATCGGCAAAGCTGGGATCACCCGGCCCATGACGTTGCAGCAGCAGGTCGCAGAACCCGATCATGGCGGTCAGAAGGTTATTGAAGTCATGCGCAACGCCCCCGGCCAACTGCCCCATGGCTTGCATTTTTTGGCTTTGAGCGAATTGGATTTCCAGGTTGCGTTGTTCGGTGGCGTCGATGAAGTGGATAACAAGCCCCGAAATATCACCGTCTTCATGACTCGGGCTGACGAAGAGCTGGGCGATCAGGTCGCGTCGACCGCGTAATTTCACTTCCAGATGAGTGCCCGGCAGCGAGCCCTGCAACACCTTGGTCAGTTGTTCCCCTGCCGCTGTTCGGGCATCTTCGGCGATGATCTGGGTGACGGCCCGTCCGATCATGTCGTCGCGGTCGATCCCCAGCATAGCCTGAAGCGCCAGATTACAGGCACCGATGGCCCCATCCATATCCACCAGGGCAATCCCCACCGGCGCATCATCGAACAGCCAGCGAAACCGCCGTTCAGCGGCACGGAGCGCCCGTTCCCACTGCTGTTCCGGCACGAGGTCGCGCACCACCACCGAACGGGTGAACATCTCGCCGCCCTCGTCATAGACCGAATGAGCCACAAGCCCTTGGAACACATCCCCGCCGCGCCCGCGCAGACGCAGTTCAGCGCGCTCCTCCTCGGGATTGGGGACAGTCCCGAAAATCTCCGCCAGATTATGGCCGACGATCTCGTCCCCGCTTTTACCCAGCCATTCCGCCAAACGCTGATTGACATAGCGGACCGTGCCGTCAGCATCAGCGGAATAACAACCCACCGGCAGAAAATCGACGAAATCCGACAAAAGCTCGTTCTCGCGCCGCAGGGTTTCCTCGATCGCACGGCGCGGCGAAATATCCTCGGCCATCCAGGCCACCGCTCCCGCTGCTCCCGTTGGCCGGACCTCCAAAGACAGCCATTCCCGCCCGCCGCCGATCAAGGGCAATCCCACCTCGGCCCGGCGAGACGCGCCGACGGATGCGGCGGCATCAAGACGTTCCAAATCCGCCATGGCGCGATCATCATCGGCAGCGCGGCGTTTCATCTCACCCAATGGATCGGATACGTCACCCAGCAGCCGACGCGCGGCCTGGTTGCGATACAGTTCCTCCGTACCCGGCCCCACCAGCAACACGGCGCGAATCTCTGACTCCAGCCCTCCCGCCAGAGCTGCGGATTTGGCGGCGCGAACGCTGGTGCGGCTGCGCATCCACAAGAGCAGCAGCACGGCCAGCGATGAAGCGACGCACGAGGCGCCCAACGCCCAGATGATGGTGTCAGTGTGCAAGATTGCCCTTCAACTTCATGACATAGCTGATGACCTCGGCCACCGCCTTATAGTGTTCCGGGGGGACTTCCTGGTCCAGCTCCACCGCAGCGAATAGAGCGCGAGCCAAAGGCGGGTTCTCCACGATGGGGACCTCGTTGGCATCGGCCAGTTCACGGATGCGCAGCGCCACCAGATCGGCCCCTTTGGCCACCAGAATCGGAGCGCCCATGGCATCCATATCGTATTTCAGCGCCACCGCGTAATGGGTCGGATTGGTCACCACCACCGAGGCCTTGGGCACCGCCGCCATCATTCTTTGCCGAGCCCGCTGATGGCGCAACGCCCGCAGCCGACTCTTAATCATGGGGTCGCCTTCGGTCTGCTTATGCTCATCCTTCACTTCTTGTTTGGTCATGCGCATCTTTTGCATGAAGGCCCAGCGCTGATAGAACCAGTCCGCCGCCGCCAAAGTGGTCACGATCAGCAGCACCACGAAGATCAGGCGGATAATTTCAGTCCGCATGTAAGCGAGCATGGCAAAAATATCCACGGCGGCCAGGGCGACGAACTCGTTCACCCTGGCCCGCATCAGCAGATAAATGATGAAGCCGATAACGGTAATTTTGATGACGGACTTGGCGAAATCCACCAGATTCTTGCCGGAGAAGATGCGCTTGATGGCGCCCCCTGGACTAAGCTTATCCAGGCTGGGCATCAAACCCTTGCTGACCCACATCAAGCCGACCTGGGAAATGTTGGCGGCAATGCCCAAGATCATCATGACCGCCAAAGGCATCAGCAAGACCAGCAGCATGCCTTTGACTTGGCTCACCAAAATCACGCCCAAGGTCTCCTGGTCCATGCTGATGGCGTGAGGATGGTCGATGAAGGGTATCATCATGGCCACCACGTCGCGGCCAATAGAGGCACTCATCATGGAGATAATAATGAGCACACCCACCAGACCCGCCCAAAGCTTGATCTCCTGAGATTGGGAGACCTGACCTTCGTCGCGGGCCTTGCCAAGTTTTCGGCCTGTTGGGTCTTCGGTTTTTTCTGAATCGTCGTCTGACATGCCCTTACCTCGGATGCAGGTAGGGAATCAGGCTGTCCTCGAAAAAGCGCAAGAACAGTGATGTAATCATGGGCAGCGATGCCATGAAGATCCAGACACCCACCAAAATCTGAATGGGCTGGGAGATGAAGAATATCTGGAGTTGCGGCACCAATTTGGACAACAGCCCCAACCCCATCATGAAAATCAATCCGGCCGCGACCAGAGGCGCCGAAAACTGAAGGCCAAGACGGAATGTCTCGGTCACCAGATGGGACAGAGTCTCCGTAAAATCGCCCCAGGGCAAAGGTTGGCCAGGGCGGAACAGGTCATAAGACTCAGCAATCGCCTGGAACATCAGGTGATGCAGATCCGTGGCGAAGATGGCCAGCAATCCGATATTGGATAGAAAACCGGTCAGAAGCTGGCTTTGTTGCTGGGCGATGGGATCGAAGGAGAAGGCGTTGGTCAGTCCGGTCTGATAGCCGATCATGGACCCCGCCAAACTGAGAACCGACATGATGAAGACCACCACGGTGCCGATAAAAATGCCAACGACGATCTCGCCAAAGACCAGCAACAAGGTGGCGCTCATGGCCTTGGGCATGGCGGGAATAGCCGAAGCCACCACCGGCAGCATCAACACCGAAATACAAACCGCCAGCCACAGGCGGATGCGCATGCTCACCATATGACCGCCGATACCCGGCAGCAGCATCATGGCCGAGCCGATGCGGGTGAAGGCCATCAGAAAGCGGAAAATATCGAGTTGAAGAAGTTCTGCCAGCACAATTGCCTCTTTTCTGAATAGAGGGGGAGGCTAGCCCGGACTTCCGGCGATGATCCGGTCCAAGATCATCTTCCAAAAATCGGTCATGGTCTGAAACATATAGGGCATGAATATGATAATGGACCCGAATCCCAATAACATTTTAGGCACGAAGGTCAGGGTCTGCTCCTGAATCTGGGTCAGAGTCTGGAAGATGGAAACCAGCAGACCGACGGCAAGGCCGACCAGCAGCATGGGGGCTGCCACCTTAATCATGGTTATGATGGAGACGCGGGCAAGGTCAAGAAGTTCGGCCTCGGTCATGATCCGCCCTCAGATGGGCATGCGCATGATTTCGTTATAGGCATTGATGACCTTATCGCGAACATTGACCACAGTTTCCAGGGTCAGTTCGGCATTGGCGACGGCGGCCACGACTTCTCGGATATCGGCCTTTCCCGCCACAGCGGCCAGCGAGGATTGTTCGGCCCCCTTGGCGTTGCCGATGGCCATCTTGGTGGCGTCCTTCAACACGCTGACGAAGTCGGTTCCAATATCCTCGGCGCCGCCTTCTCCGGCGGAACCTTGCTTCTCCAAACCCGCAAGCGGATTGGCGGCGGTCCGGTAGGCAGAAATAGCGTTGGCGAAATTGGTCATGGCCTGAAAATCCTAGCAGATCCGTCTTATCGGGAATTGCTCTAGCGGAGCATCTCGACCGTACGCGACAACAAGGTACGAGACGTATTGATGACGTTCATATTGGCTTCGTAGCTCCGCTGGGCCTCGCGCATATCCATCATTTCGATCAGAGGATTGACGTTGGGCGCAAGCACATAACCGTCGCGGTCGGCGGCAGGATGCTTCGGATCAAAGCGGCGCTGGAATTCAGCGGAATCGGGACGAACCTTGTCCACCTTGACACGATTAATTCCAGAGGCGCGATCCAGTTCATTCTTGAAGGTGACCACCTTGCGGCGATACGGCAATCCCTCGGGGGTCTGAGCCATGGAATCGGAATTGGCGAGGTTCTCCGAGACGACGCGCAGCCGCTGGGACTGGACTTTCATGCCGGAAATAGCGATCTGGGTGCTTTTGCTCAGTTCGTCCATGGAATCCTCTTACGCCCGGCCGCTCAACGGCTGCCCATCGAGGTGCGGATCATCTTCTGGTATTTTTGGAACAGGTTGGCGGCGGCATTGTAGCTGGTACCGGCGTCACCCAACTTGGCCATCTGTTCTTCCAAAATGACGGCATTGCCGTCGGGAGTGGATTCATAGGTCTTGCGCTGGGTCACCGCCTTGAAAGGATCAGGACCGGTTTCCGGCACGATATGCTTGGAATTGGTTGTTGACGCGGTGACCGGTCGAGCGGCACTGCCGGTCATGACATCCTTGAAGCTTAACGGCTTCAGATCTTTAGGCAGGTATTTCGGCGTATTGGCATTGGCGATATTACCCGCAAGGACTTCCTGGCGTTGGGCCAGCCAATCCATTTGGGCCTTGGTCATTTTGAAAATGCCGAGATCTTCGTACATCGCCGGGCCTCATGCCTGTTGCAGAACGGGGGTTCGACCCGTTTCGCCATCCTCATTATGGTTCAACGCGCTTAAGAAACGGTAAAGCGGGCTGGGTTGTAAACCCGACTTTCCCATGTCTTACGTGACTCTCTCGTGGCTCACTTAAAGCTTTTTTAAGCGCGGAAGGCCAATCTTGGACTCTGGCTGGCGCTTTGTCGGCCTTATCCGGTGGTGTGGCATGAGCGGCAAGGATCTACATGAGGAACGCTCGCAAGGTGAGGGCAAGCCCC
>JAYTWE010000491.1:0-8380 GCA_043744055.1 Magnetospirillum sp. | reverse complement strand
GCATCAGACCGCCAGCCTAAGTCCATGTCACTGAACAGATCGTTAACAACCCGGCAAATATTGCCGGGTTGTTGGCTTTCTTCGGAGTCCCTCAATCGCTAGCGTCGGAAGAAGGGAAACACGGAGCGAAGCGACTAGGCCCAAGGGGCCGCGCCGCTTATGCGGCGGATGCGCCCGCTCGCCCGGCGAAAAACAAACCTCTTTATCTCCCGCTACGCCGGGGCGGTCTGAACGGAGTGGAGCCGCGCTTGGGCGGAGCGGGACCACGCTCACCCGCACCTTCCAGGTTGAACACCATGGACCCGGTCAGGGTATTGGCTTCGCGCAGGACCACATCCAGGCGCTGGCCCAGTTGGAAGGTCTTGCGGGTCCGCTTGCCCACCAGACAGTGATGGGTCTCGTCATGAACATAGAAGTCGTCGGGCAGGGATGAGATGGGGATAAGTCCATCGGCTCCCGTTCCCTCCAAAGCTACGAACAGGCCGAACCGGGTGACGCCGGAGACCTTGGCCTTGAAGCTGGCCCCGACCCGGTCGGCCAGGAAAGCGGTGACATAGCGGTCGACGGCTTCGCGTTCGGCGGTGGAGGCGCGTCGTTCCGTCATCGAAATGTGCTGTCCCCAATCATCGAACTCGGCAACCGCATCCGTAGGCAGCCCGCCCTCGCCCAGTTTCAGGCCGGTGACCAGGGCGCGATGAACCAGCAGATCGGAATAGCGCCGGATGGGCGAGGTGAAGTGGGCGTATTTGGCCAGAGCCAAGCCGAAATGGCCGATATTTTCCGGCTGATAGACCGCCTGGGCTTGGGATCGCAGGATCACTTCATTGACCAGATGGGCGTTGGGGGTGTCGGCCACCGCCGTTAGAATGCGGTTGAAGTGTTCGGGGCGCAGGACCTGACCCTTGACCAGTTTCAATTCCATACTGCCGAGGAATTCCCGCAAGCCGTCCAGCTTCTCGGCGCTGGGCAGATCGTGAACCCGGTACATGCAGGGTTGGCGAATCTGTTCCAGGGTCTCGGCGGCGCAGACATTGGCGGCGATCATGAAGTCCTCGACCAGCCGATGGCTGTCGAAGCGTTCACGCTCCTCGATCTTGGCGATCTTGCCCGCCTCGTCCAGAACCACCTTGCGTTCGGGCAGATCCAGTTCCAGCACGCCGCGTTCTTTCCGGGCCAGGAACAAAGCATTCCACGCGCCATACAGCGGCTCGATCACACCGGGCAGCAGTGGAGCGGTCTGTTCATCGGGGGTGCCGTCCTTGGCCGCTTGGACGCGGGCATAGGTCAGTCGTGCCGCCGAGCGCATCATTGCGCGTACGAAACGATGGCGAATCTTGTTGCCCAGCTTGTCCAGCCAGAAATGGACGGCCATGCAGGGGCGGTCCTCGTCGGGTTTCAGCGAGCACCAGCCGTTGGACAATTCTTCGGGCAGCATGGGAACGACCCGGTCGGGGAAATAGACCGAATTGCCGCGCTTGAACCCTTCGCGGTCCAGGGCGTCGCCGGGGCGCACATACCAGCTGACATCGGCGATGGCGACAAGGCAGTGCCAGCCGTCGGGATTGTTGGGATCGGGATCGGGTTCGGCAAAGACGGCGTCGTCGAAGTCGCGGGCATCCTCGCCGTCGATGGTGACCAGGGGGATGGCGCGCAGGTCGGTGCGGGCATCCATGGGGGCAGGCCCCTCGGCGGCGGCTTGCTTCAGCGCGGCTTCGGGGAATTCGAACGGAATGTCGTTGGTGTGGATGGCGACAAGGCTGACCGAGCGCGGCGCTCCCATCATCCCCAGGCGTTCCTTGATGCTGACCTGACGCAGACCATAAAGGCGGCCGGGCATGATATCGCCCAGGACCAGCTCACCCGCCAGGGCTCCGGCGGTTTCGCCCTTGGGCACCAGATATTCCGACTTTTCCTTGCGCGAGGTGGGGCGCAAACGGCCAGACCCATCGGGATTGGGTTCGAACGCGCCGAGGACGCGGGCTTTGACGTCTCCCACCACCCGGATGGCGCGGGCTTCATAGACGTCGTCGCGCAGACGGCGCAGCTTGCACAGCGCCCGGTCTCCCATTCCCAAGGCGACATCGCCCTGGCGGAAGGAGGCCATGAAGATACGCGGCGGGCGGCCTTCGTGTTCCCAAACCAGGGGACGGGCCAGCAATTCGCCTTCGGCATCGGTGCCGATGATCTCGACCACGCCCATATCGGGCAATGCGCCGGGCCGGGTGAAGCGTTTCTTGTGGCCGCGTTCTACCGACCCATCCTTCTCCAAATCCTTCAAGATGGCCTTCAGGTCGATCTTGTCGGACCCGCGCAGACCGAAGGCCCGCGCCAATTCGCGCTTGCCTACCCGGCCGGGCGAGGACTTGATGAAGTCGAGGATTTCCTGCTTGGAGGGAATCGGGACGTGCTTGGTGGGCTTGTGCGGAGGTTTGTTCATGGCCGCACACTAGACTCTGATGACGCCAGGAGCAAGAAATGGCGGCTTGATGGGGGTCAAGGGGGGCGATACGCCCCGCATGGTCTGATGGTTTATACGGCCTCCCCTTTGATCCGACCTCTTCAGATCAAAGGGGAGGCCGTGAGGGCAAGGCCCGCCGCGCCTCGTGGCGCGTAAGCCAAGCGCGAGCGCCCGGCCCTTAGGTCTCGCATCGGCACTGCCGATGCTGAGGCGCTTGAGGGCCGGGATTATAAATAGGAGAAAGCCATGGCCAAGGCCGAAGAGTTTCGCTGCACCATGGACGACCCGCAAGCCGGGCAGGTCTTTCGCCGTTTCGCCGAGACCATTTGCGGCGATGCCGGGCATGGCCGTCATGCCATTTTGGTTCATGGAGCCGAGGGGCCGCGCGTTTTGTTGCAAAATAGCGGACGCTGTATCGAAAGCAGCACGCCGTGGCATATGACCCGCGAAGTGCTGGAACCGGTGTTCCGCTTTGATGACAAGGTGGAGTGGGTGGCTCTGTTCCCCATTGACGACTGGCAGATGCGGCTTGACGGCGCTTTGCAGACTTCCTTCACCGATCCCAGGCCCTGGTCTCGGCTGTTGGCGGAAGAATTGCTGGCGGAACTGCCGGGCACGACACGTCTGATCGTCTCCAGATAGCGTCCCAGGCTTGACCTGGACGCCTCCTTGCGTCTACTCCATTCCCAAACCTAGCCCAGCCTCGACCGGAGAAGCCCGATGGCCTCGTACCAGTACGTCTACGTCATGAAGAACCTCACCAAGGCTTATCCCGGTGGGAAAGAGATCATGAAGGGGCTGACCCTCAGCTTCCTGCCCGGCGCCAAGATCGGCGTGCTGGGCGTCAACGGTTGCGGCAAGTCCACTTTGCTGAAGATCATGGCCGGTCTCGATACGGAATACGGCGGCGAGGCCTGGGCCGCCGAGGGCGTCAAGATCGGCTATCTGGCGCAAGAGCCGCATCTGAACCCAGATAAAGACGTCATGGGCAATGTCATGGAAGCGGTGGCCGAGACCAAGGCTCTGCTGGACCGGTTCGACGAGGTCTCGGCCAAGTTCGCCGAGGAAATGTCTGACGACGAGATGAATGCCACTATCGCCGAGCAAGGCGAGTTGCAGGAAAAGATCGACCACCTCAACGCCTGGGATCTTCAGCGCACCATCGAGATCGCCATGGACGCGCTGCGCTGCCCGCCGGGCGACTCCGATGTCTCCACCTTGTCAGGTGGCGAGCGTCGCCGCGTCGCTTTGTGCCGTCTGCTGCTGGAGCATCCCGATATGCTGCTGCTGGATGAGCCCACCAACCATCTGGACGCCGAATCGGTGGCCTGGCTGGAACGCTTCTTGGAGGATTACAGCGGCACCGTGGTGATGGTCACCCATGACCGTTACTTCCTGGACAATGTCACCGGCTGGATTTTGGAGCTGGAGCGCGGCCACGGCATTCCCTATGAAGGCAATTACACCAGCTGGCTGGAGCAGAAGGGCAAGCGTCTGGAGCAGGAAGAGCGGGAAGAGACCTCCCGCATGCGCGCCATCCGTGACGAGTTGGAATGGGTGCGTTCCAGCCCCAAAGCTCGCCAGACCAAGAGCAAGGCCCGTATCACCGCCTTCGAGGATTTGGTTAACAAGTCCCAGGAAAAGGCCACCGGTCCCGCCGTCATCAGTGTTCCTCCTGGCCCGCGTCTCGGCGGCAAAGTGATCGAGGCCGCTGGCGTGTCCAAGGCGTTCGGCGATCGTCTGCTCTACGAGGACCTGAATTTCCGGCTGCCGCCGGGCGGCATTGTCGGCGTGATCGGCCCCAATGGTGCGGGTAAGACCACCTTGTTCCGCATGATTACCGGTGCTGAAAAGCCCGATAGCGGCACCTTTACCGTCGGCGAGACCGTGGTGCTGGGCTATGTGGATCAGAGCCGCGATTCGCTTGATCCCGACAAGACGGTGTTCCAGGAGATTTCCGACGGTCAGGAAGAAATCGACCTGGGACGGCGCAAGATTAATTCCCGCGCCTATGCCGGTCTCTTCAACTTCAAGGGCGCCGACCAGCAGAAGAAGGTCGGCATCTTGTCGGGCGGTGAGCGCAATCGGGTCCATCTGGCCAAGATGCTCAGCCGTCCCGCCAATGTCATCTTGCTCGATGAGCCCACCAACGATCTTGACGTGGAAACCCTGTCGGCCCTGGAAGACGCCCTGTCTGAATTCCCCGGCTGCGCCGTGGTCATCAGCCATGATCGCTTTTTCCTCGACCGTATCGCCACCCATATCCTCGCCTTCGAGGGTGATTCCCAGGTGGTCTATTTCGAGGGCAATTATCAAGATTACGAAGCTGATCGTCATCGCCGCCTGGGCACCGATGCCGACCAGCCTCACAGCATCAAGTACAAGCCGCTGAAGCGTTAGGCGGCCCCCCCCTCCCAACCTCCCCCCATGCTCCGCACGGGGGGAGGAGCCGTTTGGGCCTCCCCAGCTCCGCACGGGGGGAGGAGTCGTTTGGGCCTCCCCAGCTCCGTACGGGGGGAGGAGTCGTTTGAGGCCCCCCATGCTCCGCACGGGGGGAGAAGTCGTTTGGGGGGCTGCCGCCGCTCCGCACAGGTCTCCCGCTGCTTTGCGGGGGGCTTTTTTTTCTTCTCCCTCCCGCCGCTTCGCGGGGGAGGGTCGGGGTGGGGGTGTTGAAAACGGGGTGGGGGTGTTGAAGGCTGCCGCCGTATACCGCCCTAATCCACCACGGCATCCATCAGCATGGTCTTGAACAGCGCGACGAAGTTCTGGTCAAGATGCCGGCTCATCTGTTCCGTCATGATCTCCAGGGCTTTCTCCGCCTCCATGGGCGGCTTGTTGACCCTGCGGTCGGTGAGCGCACTGAACACATCGACGATGGAGGCCATGCGGGCCAGATCGTTGAGCTCTGCCCCCTTCAGTCCGTGGGGATAGCCGGTGCCGTCCAGCTTTTCGTGATGCTGGGCGCCGATGATGATGACCGGCTTGGGGATATCGTGGGCGATGTTGAGGAATTTGATGGTCTCGGTGACATGGGTCTTCATCACCGTGAACTCTTCCTCGGTCAGGCGGCCGGGTTTGTTCAGCACTTCGTGGGGGATGGAGATCTTGCCCGCGTCGTGGAGCAGTCCGCCGCTGGCCAGAATCAGCTGATCCGCCTTGGGGAGGCCCAGGGTGTGGCCGAACAGCGATAGCAGAGTGGCGACCCGCAGGCTGTGCGCATAGGAATAGTTGTCGTGCTCCTTCACGCCGTTGAGGATGCCCTTAAAGTCGTTTTTGGCGACGGCGTCGATCAGCGGGCCGCAAGCCTCTTTGACCGAGCCGAACGGCACGGGCTCACCCGCGGCGATGAAGTCGGAGATATTGTTGAAGACCTCGACAGTGCCTTTCAGCGTCGCCTTCTCATGCTCGGGCAGATTCTCCCAGCCAGCCTCCACCTTTTTGTTGATTAAGGCGGTGACGACCTTGATGAGGGCGCTGCGGCGAAAGGGTTTGGCGAGGCAGCCGTCGGCGCCGCATTGGCGCATGGCCTCACCGATCACGGATTCCGCATGCTTCGACGTGATGATGGTCGGGATATGGGCCAGGGCCGGGTCCCGCTTTAGGGTCGCGATAAACTCGCAGCCGCCTCGCGGTTCGATTTGCTCGTCCACCAAGATGACGGCTGGCGGTGTTGCGTGCAGACCGTGCAGAGCTTGGCTGGAATCAGGGTATTCCACGACGCGGTAAAGCGACATCAAAGCCTGCGCCACCTGGGCTCGAAAGCCTGAATGGGCGTCGATCACTGCGATAAGGGCGACTTGTCCTGAAACCGTGGTCATGAACCGCTATTTTCTGAAATAAGCTGGGTCAGTGTTCGTTGCTTCGCCGATATGCCGGATGATATAGCGCAGTAACGGCATGGTTGGCTTGAACTCACAGCGGGTGATGGATTCTTCCGCTGATATTACCGTGATCTTGGCTTCAATGCAGTCGTTAATGTCAATCAGCCGGGCCAGTTTTACCGGGATAGTGTTGCCCGCCTGATGACCGCTGGTCTGAAAACTGACGCCCGCCGTTGAGATGTCGACGACAGTATGCGCACGGTCTTGGATCAAAATCACCAAGCCCTGCCCGACCTTGCGAACGAGATGACGTCGATCTTTGATTTGGTTCATGGATTGTATGTCTTTCAGGATAAGGTGCGCTCTTATATCAGGACGCCGTGAATGAATTCTTGGTTACGAATAAACGAGGGGTGAATACGTTTTGACCATTGGAGAATGGGGGTGAGACAAGTCGCCGATTGATTGCTATCATCTGCTGTTACGGCCTGAATGGGGAAGGCGGGGGCTGGCTTTCTTCGCAGCCAGGGGGGAGAAAATGGGTGTAATGCCGCTGCGAGTGCTCTTGGTCGAAGATTCGGCCGATGATGCCGAGCTGGTGGAATTAGAGCTGCTGAAGGGGGGCTTCTCACCGACGATCCATCGGGTGGAGACCGCCGAGGCTATGCGGACGGGCCTTGACCTGGGCGGCTGGGATGTGGTGCTGAGCGACTACAACCTTCCCGCGTTCAGTGCGGAAGAGGCACTGGAAATCCTGCTGGCCAGTGGCCGTGATTTGCCGTTTCTCATCCTATCCGGTTTGATCCGCTCGGAAGACGCGGTCAAGCTGATGAAGCGAGGCGCTCACGATTTCCTTGATAAGGCGGCCATGGCCCGGCTGGTTCCCGCCATCGAACGGGAAATCAGGGATGCCGCCGACCGCGCGTCACGCCGCATTGCGGAAGAACAGGTCCGCATCTTGTCCATGGCGGTGGAGCAAAGCCCCGTGGCGGTGGTCATCACCGACACCGAGGGCGTCATTACCTATGTTAATCCATGTTTTTGCGAGACCAGCGGTTATGACCGGGCCGAGGTGATTGGCCGGACGCCCGGCATCATTAAAGGAGGGGACACTTCCCCGGACGAATATTCCAAGATGTGGGGGAGCATCCGGGCCGGAAATGTTTGGCACGGCATGTTCCATAATCGGCGCAAGGATGGCGGAGGGTATTGGGATGAAGCCTCGATCTCGCCGGTGCGGGGCCTCGATGGCCGCATCTCCCATTACGTGGGGATCTCACAGGATGTAACGGACCGACAGGAGCGGGATCAAGAACTGCACCGGGCGGTCGAGCATCTCACCACGGCGAATTCCGAACTGGAGCGGTTTGCCTATGTGGCCTCTCATGATCTGCAAGAGCCCCTGCGGACCCTGACATCCTTTACCCAATTGCTGGAACGTCGGCATCTCGGCAAGATGGACGCCGAATCTTTGGAATACATGGCCTTCATCATTGACGCTGCGAAGCGCATGCATGCGCTTATCAACGACTTGCTGACCTATTCCCATGTCTCGACCGAGGAGCGGAGCTTTGGGCGGGCTTCCATGCAAGAGGCCTGCGCTGCGGCTCTCCGAAATTTGAAATGCAGTATTGATGATTCCGGCGCCGCCGTCACCGTGGGGGATTTGCCGGATGTTGTGGGTGACGAAATTCAGTTGATGCAGTTGTTTCAAAACCTGCTGAGCAATGCCGTGAAATTTCGGCATCCCGATGTTTCTCCGGTGATTGAGGTCGAGGCGAAGCGGCTGGGGGGGGAGTGGGTGGTTTGCGTTCGAGACAACGGAATCGGGATCGGTACCACTAACCAGGATATTTTCGAGATATTCCGCCGCTTGCATTCTCATTCGGTATATCCCGGCACCGGCCTTGGGCTGGCAATCTGTAAATGCATCGTCTCGCGTCACCAAGGCCGGATCTGGGTGGAATCGACTCCGGGTCAGGGCAGTTCATTCTTCTTTACGGTGCCTTGCTCAGCCTGAACAATGCTGAAGCATCGACGATTCGCCTATAATCGGTTTACATTTCGTCGCTAGACTGCGGGGCCGATGTCAATGTTGAGG
>JAYTWE010000490.1:0-3646 GCA_043744055.1 Magnetospirillum sp. | reverse complement strand
TCGGCCACCTCCCCCGGCCGGTCATGGGCGTATCCGGTAAACCCCGAGGTCAGCACCACCTTGCAACGCCGCCCCAAAGCCTTGACCCGGCGTTCGATGGCGAAGCCATCCACGCCATGGGGCATGACCACATCGGTAAAGACCAGATTGATATCACTGCGTTCATCCAACAACGCCATGGCCGTCCGAGGGTCGGTGGCGACAATGACCCCATATCCCAGATCGGTCAGAAACTCTCCGGCAATCTCGGCCAGATGAGGCTCGTCATCCACCACCAAAATGGTCTCCGACCCACGGGGAACCGCCTCGACCGTATGTTCCCGGATCGCTGAAATTTCCGCAGCCCCCTTGAAGCGCGGCAGATAAACCCGAAACGTCGTCCCGACGCCCATTTCCGAATAAGCACGGATGTGACCGCCCGACCGCTTGGCGAAACCATAGACCATGCTCAACCCCAGACCGGTCCCTTTGCCCCGCTCCTTGGTGGTAAAGAAGGGTTCGAAGATACGGTCCAAGATGTCCTTGGGAATACCGGTGCCGGTATCACTGACCGAAACCACCACATAATCCCCCGCCACCAGATTGGGATCTATTTTCCGGTATTCCGGTTCGATGGTGATGTTGGCGGCTTCGATCATCAAGACGCCGCCATCGGGCATGGCGTCACGGGCGTTGATGACCAGATTGAGCAGGGAATCCTCGAACTCGCTGCGATTGATCTCGGTAGACCAGATATGGGGAGCCAGAGTGGTGGCGACCTCGATACGCCGGGTCAATGTCCGCTGGAACATCTCCTGCATGCCAGAGACCATGTCACCGACATCGCTGACCACCTTGTTCTGAACGCCAGGCTCCTGACGCGAAAAGGCCAGCAGCCTTCGGGTCAAGTCGGCGCCGCGATTAGCGCTTTTCAAGGCTGCGGCCAGACGCCGCGACGCTTTTTCATCATCGCCGACACTCTTTTGCAGCAATTCGAGATTGCCGGTGATGATCCCCAGCAGATTGTTGAAGTCATGGGCGATACCGCCGGTCAGCTGCCCCACCGCCTCCAATTTCTGCGACCGCTGCAAAGCGGCTTCGGTGCGCTTATGCTCGCTGAGATCTCTGATAAAAGCCGTGAACAATCCATGGTCAGGCAAATGAGTAATGGTCAATTCCACCGGAATGATCCGCCCGCTGGAATGCATGGCGCTCATCTCCAGCCGTTGCCCGGACAACCGGGACTCACCGCCACTGGCCACGCGGGCAAAGCCCTTGCGATGGGAATCCCGATATTCTGGCGGAATGATAACGTCTTCGATGGGACGCCCCAGAACAGATTCCTCGGCGATAGCAAACATATGTTCCGCCGCCGGGTTGAATTCAACGATGCGGCCGGTCTTGTCCACAGTTACGATGGCATCCAGAGCGGCGTCGAGGATCGAGCTCTTGATCTCTTCGCTGGCTTCAAGCCGACGCTTGGCCTCCAATTGCTCGGTGACATCGCTGAAGGTTATAACCGCGCCACGCTCTCCATCGGGCTTCTCGATGGGAGTCGAGGTGTAATAAACGGGAAAGCCGGTTCCATCCTTACGCCAGAACAGCTCCCCCTCGACGGAACAGCGGACTCCATCACGCAGGGTCTTGCTGAGAGGGCATTCACTGCTGGGGTAATGGGAGCCGTCCTTGCGGGTGTGATGGAGCAGGGCATGGGAGTGCTTGCCGATCATTTCATCTGAATCATAGCCGACCATTTCTTGCGTCGCCCGATTGACGAAAACAATCACTCCTTTGTGGTCCAGCCCGATAATCCCTTCGCCCACCGCTGCCAGGATCAGCCTCGTCTGTTCCTCGGCATCCTCATGTGCCCGCAACTCCTCTCTCAACCGCCGTGCCATGGGGCGGAAAACACCGAACCAGGCGAAGGTCAGGACCGCGACTTCAAGAATCAGCCCAATGGTCACGAACCGGCGCAAGCGCGCCGTGTGAGCGGCGCTTTCCTCTTGATAACGGCTGACGATCTTTTCCAAGCCGGGAAGGAGGGTATCGCGGGAAATCTCGGATAGACTCGTCAGAAGCGGATCGTTCGGACTGATCCCATCGGCAGATATTTCAACGAAGCTGCGGGAGAAGATGACAAAACTGCGCAAAGCCACATCAAGGCCGTTGCCATCACCGAAATACAAATCCCAAAGCTCCGGCGACATGCCCCGCCGGTGGCTTTCATTAAGTAAATGCGTCTGACCGGCCAACATGGATGAAGCACTTTCAGCCATCAATCCACGAAACAGGTCACGCTGCTCTGGCGTGGTTGCAACCGCTGTCTGGAAGCCAAAAGCAATGACTCGCTGGGACAGCATACGCTGCCGACCGGCGATATTGATGAGAGCGCCATCGTCAAACAGGTCAGCGACAGTCCATTCAAGCGTTTGATACCCAGCCAAGGCAAGAATGAACAAACTGGCCAGGACCGCTGTCTGTCGACGAAACAGCTTAATCAGAAGGGCGTGGGTTCTAAACCGCCTCTCCCTCATCAAACAGACTCCACAAGTCAGGGCTTATATATAAAGATATATTATCCCCGGCTAAGCCACGGGACAATTGAAATATATATTGGCCTTTCCTGTTTAAAGTTACAGGGGGCTAATTCAATAGGGGCAGCCAGAACGACCGCAGGGTTTCGCCCCTCGGGCGGTTTGCCAGGTGCCGCAAACGCGGCATTCCACCATGGCCTCGGCATCGGGGGTATCGGGCTGCTCGGCACGGCGAGACGGTCCCTTTGCGGGACGACCGGTCGTATCCCGACGCTTCAATTCCGCCAAATGGGCCAGATATTTATATCCGAACCAGATGATGGCGATGACAGCGACGGTAAGAAGGAATTTTCCAAACATTGTTTTCTTATCCCCCGCTCCAAGCCATGGGTCAACCGGAAGTGCCGGGCAATGCTCGACCATGGCGCAACACCGCCTCGGAATCCTCGCTATACCCACCATCCTCATTGTGAAGAATCAGGCCGGGCAGCAATTCCAACGGAGCCTTGGAGCCCTTGCAGACAGAGATGATGACTCGCCCCGCCGCCCGCCCAGCCTTCGGCCATAACGGAAGAATGCGAATCCGCCCCACGCTGCGCCGCGGCAGAGCCGCCAGCACCTCGTCGAGGCGGTCGGCACGATGGATCAAGGTCAGCGTGCCCTTGGGCTTCAGCAGCTTAACCGCCGCCTTCAGCCAAGCCGCCAAATCCACCTCGGCCTCCATATTGGCGGTGGCTTTAGTGGATTCCGGCGGAGGAGTGCCCCGCCCCGCCGCCACGTAAGGGGGATTGGTCATGACATGATCGAACCCCGCCAGTCCCGCCGGTGGCGATTCTACGCTGCCTTCTTGCACCTGAAACGCCGCGAACCCATTGGCCTCGCCATTCATCCGGGCCAACAGCGCCATATGCGGCTGAATTTCCAAGCCCGCAACCCGGACTCCTTCGATGCGAGCCATGAGACAGAGCGCCGCCGCCCCGGCGCCACACCCCAAATCAATGACGTTTTCACCGGGTTTGGCCGGAATGGCGGCGGCCAACAGCACCGGGTCCATGGCGGCCCGATATCCGTCTTCCGGCTGAAACAAGATCACACGACCACCCAAAAGGCGATCCCTGGTAACCTTAAAGGGG
>JAYTWE010000489.1:0-2303 GCA_043744055.1 Magnetospirillum sp. | reverse complement strand
GCCATGCTGGCTGTTCATATGAAGCGGTGGAGGTCCAATGGGAGGGCCGATCATCGTTCGGCCCGTCTGTTGTTGGGACTGTCAGCGGCGGGGCTTTTCACCCAGGTGCTGATCGCCAAGCAGCCTGCCCCTCATTACATGGTTCCGGCCTTGATGCTGACGGGGCCTGCCCTGGCGATGCTGTGGGCCATGAGTCGCTCCATGATGCTCCCCATCTGGTGGACCCGGTCATGGATGGTCCTGGGGGTGGTTCTGACCTTGGCGGGCGGTAACGCCATTATATGGCAGACGGCGGAACTGGTGCGATGGACCAAAGATACTCAAGCCCTGCCCATGGACCGGTTCGCCTCTTGCGCCAAGGTTTATTTCGACGCTGCCTCGGCCAAGTCCTTTGCCTTCCAGCGGGGTGACATGAACGCCCTGGCCCGTTATTCACCCAAATTGGAAAAGCTGTTTCCTACGGATGAGTACACCTGGTTCATCTTTGATCACACGTGGTGGAAGCAAAGCCTGATGCGGTGGAATCAGCCGGTCGAGTTGGAGGCCATCTTGGGCGGCTATCCGTGTACCGTGTTTCGCGGCAATCAATTCCAGCATTTCCGCAGCCAGTACGCCTGGCTAAAGTTTGATGATTCCTGCGAGGTGGGTGAAGAGATGCTCTTTACCCGCGGCATTACCTGTGCCGGAATCCCGGTTCCGCGATAATTCTTCTTGGAAAATGCGACCATGCAAGCTGTGAAATGGTGGGAACGGGCGGGATGGACCCTGGCGGGGCTGGCTTGGCTGAATATCGTGGCCGTTGCGCTCGCCTATATGCTTTACCCTGGCTATATCGACCACGGTGAGTCCGCTCTTTCGGCCATGGCCTGGAAGATGCTGCACGGCGCAAAGGCCTATTATCCGCTGGACTCACCCGAGCGGATCACCAATGTCTACGGCCCCATCAATTATCTGTGGCACGCATGGCCGCTGGCTTTGTTCGGCGGCTCGGTCTCTACCAGTAAAATCGCGGCGGCCCTGGCGGCAATTCTCCTGACTCCGGCCTTGTTCCTTCTGAACAAAGGCAATCGTGCCATGGTCGGTTGGACCGTGGCCTTCCTGACCGGCATCTACAGCATCAATATCGCATTCCCGGTGGTGATCCGTCCCGATGCGCTGTTGACGCTGGTGGTCGCCCTGGGGGTATTGGCTGGCGCCAAGGATGAGTCCTGGGGAAAGCGTTCTACAATTCTGATCGGCTTGGCCGCCGGAATCGCGGTGGATATCAAGGTTCATGGGTTTATCTATCTGGCCCCGGTGGGCTTGCTGCATGTGATGGGAGACTGGCGGCGGCTTCCTCTGCTGGTGATTGTCGCGGCCGTAACGGCTTGTAGCCCTTTTGTGCTGCCAGCCTTTCCGCTCATGGATTATCTGGCGTGGTTTGGTCCCATGGCAGGTAAGGAGAACCATTGGCTGGTGGGGTGGTTCTGGGAAGTTGTCCTCTATCTGTTTCCCATTTTGTTCCTGGTTCTGGGGGGGAAGCGTGGCCTTAGCGGGCGAGAACTTATCTATTTGGCTGCCTATGGCCTTTGTATCGCGCTGGTGATCTTCCCCGCCACCAAGGTGGGGGCGGGCAGCCACTACTTCATGCCCTTCCTGCCCCTGGCCGCCGATCTGATGCGCCGTCTGTCCAAGAGAGAGGTCTCCCAGCGCCAGAAGATCGCCGTGACAGTGGTGACTTTGATTGCCCTGATCGGCTCTTTCCAGGCGGAGCGTCGCTTCTTCAAGAAGTTGGAATGGACGAAATCCGCAGAGGTGGTCGCCGAGATCAACACTATTTTGGATAAATATCGCCAGAAGCCGGTCCAGATGACCGTGGGCTATGTGGCTGCCACCGATCTGACTGCCCCGTTAAGCTATCACTATTACGCTTGGCGCAATCTTCCGGTCTATCGCGGCAATCCTTACACCTTGGATTCCGGCATCATGATGGAGCTGACCAAGCTGAAGGTTCCCTTCCCATCGGAAGCCATCACCCGGATCAAAACCTGCCACACTCAGATCTGGCTGGTGCCCAAGGATGGCGACCCCCTGAATCTGGTTGGCTATTACAATCAGCAGGTCTATCCGCAAGAGGCCCGTGATGCCTTCTTTGCTCATACCGCCAAGGTGGAGACGGGGAAGTACTTTGATATCTGGGAGTGCCGTCCGGCAAAGTAATCCCGTCTTATACCATATCTCGGTGATCGGAACCGATCACCGAGGCCTCAGTCGGCGGGCGGGATTCTCCGAATCCCTTGCCTCCCGCCGCATGAGCGGCGCGG
>JAYTWE010000488.1:0-2829 GCA_043744055.1 Magnetospirillum sp. | reverse complement strand
CCCCGGACAGCCATCTCCGATCTGTCGCTGGAGGTCAAGGAGGGCGAGTTCGCCATCTTGTCCGGTCCCAATGGCAGCGGGAAATCCACCTTGTTCCGCATCTTGTGCGGACTGGCTCTGCCCACATCGGGCAAGGTCCAGGTTGCGGGCCTTGATCTCTTCGCCCAACCGGCCAAGGTGCGTGCCGTGATGGGGGTGGTGTTTCAAAGCCCGGCGGTGGATAAGCATCTGTCGGTGGCCGAGAATTTGAAGATCCACGCCGATCTTTACGGCCTGGGCGGCGCGGAGTTCATCCGCCGCCGCGACGAAGCGCTGTCTTGGACTGATCTGGCCGAGCGTCTGGAGCAGAAGGTGGACACGCTGTCGGGCGGTCTGGCCCGTCAGGTGGAATTGGCCAAGGTGCTGATGACCGATCCCAAGGTTTTGTTGCTGGACGAGCCCACCACCGGCCTTGATCCGGTCTCACGCCGTAATTTCCTCGGCGCCCTGCACCGGCTGCAAAAGCAGCGCGGCATGACCGTGCTGATGACCAGCCATGTCTTCGCCGAGGCCGATGATGTGGATCGGGTCGCTATCATGCGCGAAGGAAAGTTGCTGGCCCATGATACGCCATCGGCGCTGAAAGCCATGATCGGCACCGAGATGGTGGTGATCCAGGCCAAGGACACCGAAGGTCTGGCCGCTAAGCTGCGGGCCGAGATGGGACTTGCGGTGCGCTGCATCGGCGACGAAGTCCGCCTGGAAGAGACCGAGAATGGCGAGAGTCTGCCGCTGTTGGAACGTATCTTGGAGCGCTACCGCCCCGAGGTTCAGTCCATCTCCATCAAGCAGCCCGGCCTGGATGACGTCTTTGTCCATGTGACCAGCCGCGCCGTGCCCGATCACGCCCTGGCGCTTGACCTGAAGAGGACCGGCACATGAGCGCCCTTGTCCGCGTTGCCCTCTCGCTGGCCAAGCGGGAATTCACCCGGTTCATTCGCCAGCCCCAGCGCGTGGCGGGAACCGTGGCCCAGCCGTTGTTGTTCTGGCTGTTCCTCGGTGCCGGATTCGGCGGCTCGTTCCGTCCCGCCGGTATGGAGAACGTCACCTATCTTGAATATTTCTATCCCGGCGTGATGCTGATGATGATGCTGTTCGCCAGCATCTTCTCTTCCATCACCATCATCGAGGACCGCGATGCCGGTTTCCTCCAGGGCGTCCTGGTGGCTCCGGTCTCTCGGCTGGCCATCGTGCTGGGCAAGGTGCTGGGGGCAACCTCCATCGCCATGGTCCAGACCCTGATCTTCACCGCCGCCGCCCCGTTTCTGGGGCTGCATCTGAGCTTTGGCAGCCTTGTGATGCTGTTGATGGGGTTCGTACTGACCGGAATCGGGTTCTCGGCCCTCGGCTTTCTGTTGGCCTGGGGGATGAAGTCCACCTCGGCCTTCCATGCGGTCATGATGGTGTTCCTGATGCCGCTGTGGATGCTGTCGGGCGCTTTGTTTCCCCTGGGAAATGTTCCGATCTGGATGAAGGGAGTCATGCTGGCCAATCCGGTCAGTCATGCCCTGATTATCATCCGGGCTCCGTTCTATTACGGACCGGGAACCTTGTTGGCCGACCCTCACTATCTATTATCGCTGGGCGTTACCATTGCCTGGGCGACGGTGTGCCTGGGCCTGTCCATGGCGCGGGTCAACAAACGCGATAAGGGCATTGCGGCGGCTTAATCTGAAATATCGCTTCGCGACGGGCTGCCACCCTGGCCCGCTTGGAGGGGACCTCCAAACCTCCCTCTGTTTTATTCATAGAAAACAAGGAGGGTCCGGGGGGGCCGCCCCGGGTTCGGGCCATAGCCCGATCAAGGATGCCCGCGTCTCAGGATAAAAGGCTGAAGACGCCCTTGCTGCGCGAACTGCCCAGGGTTGAAGAGGCTCCTGATCCACCATAGCCCAAGGTATTGGCGGCAGTTTGATTGCTCAAAGCCTTCTCGACCGAAGCCGAGGCGGAACTGGCAGAGGCCCCGGCCTTCTGGCTGCCCAGGACTTTGTCATAGGCGCTGCTGGCGGGGCCCACATTGGTGGCGGAGGCGCCGACGGCAGAATTGGCGGTCTGCAAACGATAGACGGCAAGTTGGGTCTGCCCCAATGCCTGAGCGGTCTTACCCGCCGCTGCCCGCAGGGATGACGCATCACTGACGGATATTTTGTCGAGCCCCAGTGACTTTGTATCTAATGCCTGGGTGGCGATATCGACCCGCACACCCGATGTGGTGGCGACGGAAACACTGGATGTTTTCCCCGTCAGAAGATTGGCTTCACCCGACTTTGCTCCATCCGCCAGCTGGTCGATTTGCTTCTTCGCCGAGGCGATTTCAGCCGATAGGGTTTTTATGGTCGCGGCATCAGGAGCGCTTCTATCCGGCTTGATGGCTCGGCTGGTCTGATACAGCAAAGATGTCAGGGTGGCATAGATGGATGTCGCGTTGGCCAAGCCCTTGGCAACCGCAGTGGCTCCTTGCTGTGCGGTGAGAACCTTTCCCGCTGGAGCCGAGGAGGATGACTTTGAATCCGTCGAGCCAGGGCGTACGCCGATATTCAACGTGTCACCAACCCGAATGGGGAGGTTGGAGCCGGATGAAACCGAAACAGGAGCGCTCATGGCATGCCTTTCTGACAGAGCCAACGTAAAAGCTTACTCCCGTCCTGCTCCATATTCAATCTTGCAGAATTAACCTGCAGGGCAACGAACTCAGGTGAACGAAAGATAGCGACACGGACCACGCCATTCTGAGTGCTGCGCCAACCATCAAGAGCCGTCATGCGCGGGCTTGTCCCGCGTACCCACGCC
>JAYTWE010000487.1:0-2426 GCA_043744055.1 Magnetospirillum sp. | reverse complement strand
ATCTTCAGCTTTTTTCCATCCTCAAGGCAGATGATATAGTCGGCCGTTATTGATTTCTTGATCGGAATCGCAGGCTTCAGAGTCTCTGACTTAATATCGACATGCCCACTTTCCAGCGATGAAAGTGAACCGTAGATGGTGTTAATCAGATCCGGCAGCTGACTAGCCGAAACCGTATTCTTGCCGACATATGCGGCAACTACATCGGTAACCATGCGAAGAAGGTCTTCGCGACTGGCTTTCTCGGAGTGTGCATCATTCATATGACGATCCAACCAGATTATGTTGCCATCATTGATATAATGAATGCATGACTCGTCTTGGCTGTCAATTTGAAATTGAGTTCAATGAATAATGAATTCTTGCTTATATGGGAATTGGCAGTAATCGCCGTGTTATTGCAATGCGGAATACCCCTGGGCTACGTCTTTAGCTCCATGGTTCTATTGGGCGGGGCAAGGTAAACAGGTATGCTGATGCGAATATAGGTTTGCCAAGCTTATGCTTTTGGCATGCCCCCATGAGGTTGTGCCGCATTGGCAAACCGATCCGATATATGGTATCTAGCGCACATGTCCTCAAGGCAGCCGAGGTGTGCGGGAATGAGTTTGAAAACCATCGCCATTGCGTCGGATCACGGCGGCGTCGAGCTGAAGGTGCAATTGGCCAAGGATCTGGCCGATTGGGGGTGGCAGGTTCTTGATCTCGGCACCGATGGCCCTGATTCCGTGGACTATCCTGATTTCGCTGTGAAAGTGGCTGAGGCACTGAAAAGTGGGAAGGCGGATCGCGCCATTCTTCTGTGCGGGACCGGAATTGGCATTTCCATTGCCGCCAACCGTTTCTCCCATCTTCGCGCCGCTTTGGTTCATGATGCCTTTGGTGCCCGGATGTGCCGCCAGCACAACGATGCCAATGTTCTTGTCATGGGGGGGCGTACCATCGGCCCGGAAATCGCGCGCGACTGTCTGAGGCTCTTCCTTGATACCGAGTTCGAGGGGGGGCGCCATGCCCGCCGCGTGGCGAAGCTTTCCGATATTGCCTAGACCATAATCTATTCGTCAGACTTGCTTCATTCGAGAGAGAACCGATGACCAGTGCAGCGACCGATGCTTTTTTCCGCACTTCCCTGGCCGAGCGCGACCCCGAAATTTTCGACGCCATCGCCAAGGAACTAACGCGACAGCAAGATCAGATCGAACTGATCGCCTCCGAGAACATCGTTTCCCGCGCGGTGCTCGAGGCTCAAGGCTCGGTCTTGACCAATAAATACGCCGAGGGTTATCCCGGTAAGCGGTATTACGGCGGTTGCGAGTTCGTCGATATCGCCGAGACGCTGGCCATCGAGCGGGCGTGCAAGATTTTCGGCTGCTCTTACGCCAATGTTCAGCCTAGCTCTGGTTCTCAGGCCAATCAGGGCGTGTTCATGGCTCTGCTGAAGCCCGGTGACACCATCCTCGGCATGTCGCTGGCGGCCGGTGGTCATCTGACCCATGGCGCCGCTCCCAATCAGTCGGGCAAGTGGTTCAATGCCATTCAGTACGGCGTGCGTAAGCAGGATTCCCAGATCGACTTCGGTGAAGTTGAAGAACTGGCCCGCACTCATAAGCCCAAGCTTATCATTGCGGGCGGCTCCGCTTACCCGCGTGAGATCGACTTTGCCCGCTTCCGCAAGATTGCTGACGAGGTTGGGGCTCTCTTCATGGTGGACATGGCCCATTTCGCCGGTCTGGTCGCAGGCGGTGTTTATCCCAGCCCGTTGCCCCATGCCCATGTGGTCACCACCACCACTCACAAGACGTTGCGCGGTCCCCGTGGCGGCATGATCTTGTCCAACGATGCCGATATGGGCAAGAAGATCAATTCAGCCATCTTCCCCGGTATTCAGGGCGGGCCTCTGATGCATGTGATCGCCGGAAAGGCCGTGGCTTTCGGCGAGGCGCTTCGCCCGGAGTTCAAGCTCTATGCCAAGCAGGTTGTGGATAATGCCCGCGCCTTGGCCGATGTCTTGGTCCGTCGCGGTTTGGACATTGTTTCAGGTGGTACGGACTCCCACCTCATGTTGGTGGATCTGCGGCCTAAGAAGCTGACCGGCAAGGCTGCCGAAGCCAGCTTGGAGCGGGCGGGCATGACGTGCAACAAGAACGGCATTCCGTTCGACCCGGAAAAGCCCACCATCACATCGGGCGTGCGTCTGGGGACTCCGGCGGCGACCACGCGCGGGTTCGGCGTGGCCGAGTTCAAGCAGGTGGGTGAGTTGATCGGTGATGTGCTTGACGGTCTCGCCGCCAATCCTGACGATAATTCCGCCGCCGAGGCCTGTGCTCGCGCCGAGGTGACGGCGTTGTGTAAGCGGTTCCCGATCTATCAGTAAGTCAAAGACCTAAGGGCGGAGGCCATGGTGTCTCCGCCCCGCATCCGGGGGG
>JAYTWE010000486.1:0-4696 GCA_043744055.1 Magnetospirillum sp. | reverse complement strand
GTCCTGGGTGGTGGCCCAGCCAAAGGCGGTGATGTGCTCTTCCGAGACCATGGGGTCGCCCAGGGCATCGGACTTGAAGTAGTATTCAAGAATACAGCGCGGCAGAGGAGTGCCTTCCGACAGGCCGAAACGCACGGCCAGGGAGCCGGCGGCGACGTTGCGGATAACCACTTCCAGCGGAATGATTTCGACTTCGCGCACCAGCTGTTCGCGCATATTGAGGCGGCGCACGAAATGAGTGGGGATGCCGATTTCACCCAGGCGGAGCATCAGATATTCGGAGATGCGGTTGTTCAGCACACCTTTGCCGGTGATGGTTCCACGCTTCTTATTATTGAAGGCGGTTGCGTCGTCCTTGAAGTATTGGACCAGGGTGCCGGGCTCGGGGCCCTCGAACAGCACCTTAGCCTTGCCTTCGTAAATTTGTCTGCGTCTGGCCATGGGAAACATCCGGGTATAATGGGCGCGCTTGGGCGCACGGGGACCGGTGATGATGGCGATCAACTCGGTCGTCGAGCAGTCAGAGCTTGATATAGCAGGGATGCCCGAGCGAGACAACGCGCGTCTCCTGACTCTCGCTTATTCCATGGAGATGGCTTTGTAAGCGGTCTGGTCCGGTCGACCGGGGGCGTAATGCCAAACCGGCGCGATAGGTCCTTGTTCTGGGGCCGGTAAGGCGATCAGGGAGCTCGATACTGTTCCAAAACCATCGGTTCGCGTGAAGCACATGGATGGCGCTTCCTCCCCATCCGGGCCGGTGCCGCCTTGATCCGCCATTAATTCGGCCCAGGGCTCCCAACCGGTGTTTAAGTCCGGTTGGGGTGGGGGGAGGGCGGAAAACCTGTCAAGATAGGCTTGGATACGGGGGCTGGTGCGGTCATCCATCTCAAGGGCGCTCAACATGTGTAGGCCGGGTTCGATGGGGTGGACGGAGATTCTTTTCCCGTCGGCGCGCAGCCAGAAGGCATCCCTGTTGTCGGCCACCACCATATTGAAGGGGCGATAGGCGCTGGCATCCAGGCAAGTCAAGGCCTCTGCGGCATCGACGGCATCGGCGTGATCCAGTGCTTCCAGCACCAATTCACCCCGAGATCGTTTCCCCGCCAAGGGACCCAGGGTTCCCATCCGGTTGAGAATGGCGGCGACCACGCCGGTATCATTCACGCCCATCCAAGACCCGCCAGCCAGTTCGTCCATTCCCGCGATGACATCGGGTCGGTCGTCCCACCAACGGCCTGGAGGGCGCGAGGGGCGTCCCGCCATTTCATCGCGATTAGCGGTCATGACCAGCGGCCAGGATTCTCCGGGGCGGCGCAACAGCACAAGAGTGCACATATGAAAAAATCCACTTCTTACGAACCAGCGGCTCCGTTTATAACATGGAGAGGCCCAGGGAGACGTCCACATCATGAACTCCTTCAGTGACCGCGAAAAAGCCTTCGAGGCCAAATTCCATCTGGATCAAGAGATGGAGTTCAAGGTGAAGATCCGCCGTGACAAGCTGCTTGGCTTATGGGCCGCCGAGCGGATGGGACTTTCCGATGATGCCGCCAAGGCCTATGCATTGTCGGTGGTGGATGTGGAATTCACCGGTGCCGATCATGATGCCGGTCATAAAGTGGCGATGGATTTCGCCGCCGCCGGTTTGGCTCTCGACGAGGCCGCTATCCGTCATCGGATGGAGGAGCTTCTGGTTCTCGCCCACGAGCAGATCTTGGCGAAACTGTTGCGCTGATAGATTTCGAGCGTTTTTCAATCACATTGAAACACGCTCGTTAGCCCGAGCGGCCAATCGACATTCAAGGGGATAGGCAGAGAAATGGGACACAGATAAGCATATTTTTCAATTCATCTGTGTTCATCTGTGTCTAAAGGTTCTGTTTGGAGGATGTTCCAGACTGAAAACAGCCGAATTCACTGAATGTCGATCCGTCCTAACGCTGCTTCAGTTTCCGCTGCCGTCGTAATCGATTTCGTCTTGCGGCGTGTTGTCGGAATAGAAGCAAAAGGCATTGCGGCCGGAATGCTTTACCCGATACATGGCCACGTCGGCGGCCTTGCTGACTTCATCCATGGTCGCCCCGTCATCGGGGAAGATGGCGATACCGATGGAGGCCCCGATCTGGCAGGCGTGGTCTTGATAAAAGACCGGCGTGGACAGTGAGTTGATGATCTTGCGCGCCACCATGGCGGCTTCACCGGGGCGCGCCACCTCTTCGACCACCACGACGAATTCGTCGCCGCCCACCCGCGAGACCGTGTCGGAGCCACGGATGCAGGTGGTCAGGCGCTGCGCTACTTCCTTCAGCACCGCGTCACCGGCTTCGTGGCCCAGTGTGTCGTTGATCGGTTTGAACCGGTCCAGGTCAACGTAGAGCACGGCCATGCGGCCACCATGTCGGCGCACGCGGGCTAGGGCATGGGTGATGCGGTCGTTGAGCAGGTTGCGGTTGGGCAGTCCGGTCAGGCTGTCATGATGGGCGAGCCGCTTGATCCGGTCCTCGTTTTCCTTGCGTTCGGAAATATCGCGCAAAATGCCGGTGAACAGGCGCGCCTTGCCGTGTCGCAGTTCGCTGACCGAGATTTCCAGCGGGAACAGGCTGCCATCGGCACGGCGTCCCATGCTTTCCACGGCCCGCCCCATGAGCTTCGAGCCGCCACTCAGATAGGCTTCCAGCATATTATCGTGCTGGTGCCGTATTCCTTCACCCATCAAGGTGCCGATATGCTGGCGGATCAGTTTACCCTTTCCGTATCCGAACATCCGATCCACCGCGGGGTTGGCGGTTTCGATCAGGCCCTGCTCGTTAACGGTGATGATGCCTTCCGCCACCGAGGCCAGAACACCCTGCAGCCGTTCTTCGCGTTCACGCAGGGCTTCGGCGGAACGGACGAAGCGCGAGATGTCGCGGGCCTCCACCAGGAAGAGTTCGTCGGGGGACGGTACCCGGCGCACCCGCATTTCCGCTTCGAACAGGGTTGAATCGGTACGGTGGAGTTTCAGCGGGAGGAAGTCTTCCTCCGCCAGAAGACCCCAACCGGCTTCCACCAGAAAGCGGTAATCCGCTTCAACATAGTCCACGAAAGCATTGCCGATGGCGTCGGAACTGTCCTTCAATCCCAGTAATTTGATGCCGGTCTGGTTGATGAAGGTAACATTGCCGTCACGCAAAATGCAGACAAGCGACGACACAAGCTCTAACAGCTCGTGATCGAGGATGATGGTTCCTGACTTGGCGACAGCGGACGAGGGCACGTTTTTCCCTAACAATGACCAAGTGATGGTCGGTCAATTTGTCGTGCCTTGTCAACATCTGCGACGAATAAAGACAATCTCAATCAATCCTTAGATGGGAGGTCAATTCAGCCAGTCTCCCGAATGGCGATTCTCCCGATTTTAGAGTCAAGTCTCGTGCACGGCGAACGCCTTCGCGACCAAATCTTTCCCTGACGGCTTCCTCCAGCCATATTTCCGCCTGGGTGTGGCGGGTGCTGGCCAAGCGTTGATTCTGGGCCAAATGGCTGGCGTGGGCATCAATATCTGAAATCAAGACGTCAACACCTTCACGTGTATTAGACGATACCATGAGAACCGGGACTGTCCAGTCCGCATCGCTCTCATCCGTTCCTAAACTGAGAGCTCCCAGGACATCGGCTCGGGCACGCGTGGCGGCAGCCCCCATATCCGCCTTGGTCACCACCACCAAATGGGGGATTTCTGCGATCCCGGCTTTCATGAATTGCAGAGAATCGCCGGATCCCGGCTGGACACAGAACAGCACGGTATCGGCGACGCCGACCACATCGGTTTCGGATTGACCAACCCCGACAGTTTCGATCAAGACCATGTCGAAGAGTGCCCGCATCAAGACCATGGAAGAGACGGTCAAGGCCGATAAGCCGCCCAAACGGTCACGGGCGGCCATGGAGCGCACGAAAATATCTTGGTCCTCGGGGTCGGTTGTCAGGCGGGTTCTGTCACCGAGTAGAGCACCGCCCGAGCGGCGCGACGACGGATCAACGGCAATGCATCCCACGCGACGGCCATCGGCCCGCCAAGCGGAAATCAAGGCATTCATCAGTGTGGATTTTCCCACGCCGGGAGGGCCGGTCATGCCGACCACATGGGCGAGCGGCGCGGCATAGGCCGCATCCAATAGGGCAATGGTGGCCGGGGCGTCGGAGGCGCGTTCCAGTTCGGCCAGTGCCTTGGCCAAAGCGGGTTTACCGCCGCGCCTTACCTCGTCAAGGGTCATGGAGAACTCCGCTTTGCTTTGCCCTGCTTCCCCCCTCTCTCCTGGAAGAGAGAGGGGGGCGGGCGCGGATCAGGAGATCAGGCGGTTCCACCAGCCCTTGCGCGGCGGGCCAGCCGGAGGAAGCGGGGCTTCGGGCTCGGGCGTAGGTTGTGATACGGCTTCAACCGGAGGAGGAGGAGCTTCCGTGATTACGGGAGCGGCTTCAACGATGGGCTCTGTAACGGGGGGGGCTTCAACGGTGGGAGCTGCCGGAGAGGGAGCTTCTTCCGTCGGAGCCGTCTCGGCCGCAGGTTCCACGACTTCGGCTTTTTTACGAGGAGCGGCACGCTTACGCTTGGGTTTTTCCTCGGCGGCGGGCTCGACCGTTTCGGCGGCATCAGCCGGTTCCACGGCTTCAGCCTTTTTGCGAGGAGCAGCACGCTTGCGCTTGGGTTTTTCCT
>JAYTWE010000485.1:0-11681 GCA_043744055.1 Magnetospirillum sp. | reverse complement strand
GCCCAGATCGGTCTCGCTCAACTCCGCGAATTCAGTGGTGGTCAACGCCCCCAACTGGGTCGAGGTCATCCCCCCCAGCTGAGTGGCGGTCAAAGCATTGACCTGGGTGGTGGTCATCCCCGCGATGGCGGTGGTGCTGAGAGAGCCCAACTGAGTCGCGGTCAATCCACCCAACTGCGTGGCGGTCAAGGACGCCAGACCGGTGGAGGTCAGCCCCAGAACTCCGGCAGCGGACAACGCCCCAATCTGGGTCGAACTGAGGATTCCCAACTGCGTGGCGCTCATCACCGCGATTCCGGCAGACACCAGCCCCGCCGCCTGGGTGGTGCTCAACGCCGCCAGATTGGTGGTGGACAGGTTGCTGGCCTGGGTGGTGGTCAGCACCCCCATCTGGGTCGCCGTCAATCCTCCCCACTGAGTGGTGGTCAGAGCGTTCAGCTCGGTGGTGGTCAGCCCGTTCACCTGAGCCGCCGTCAAGGCTCCCAACTGAGTCGGCGACAGCACCGCCAACTGGGCGGTGGTCATGGCCGCCAATTCGGTGGTGGTCAGCCCCTTGATCTGCAACGTGGTCAAAACCGCGACCTCTGCGGCGCCGATAGAATCGAACTGGGCGGCGCTGAGGACGGAGAACTGGGTAGCGCTGAAGCCCATCTGAGTGGGAGACAGCGTCGCAAGCTGGGTGGTGGTCAGCGCCGTCATCTGGGTGTTGTTCAAGCGCGACAGCTGGGTCGAGCTCATGGCGCCGATGGCCGTGGTGGTGAACGAGGCCACCTGAGTGCCCGTCAGGGCGGCAAAATCCGTCGATGACAGCCCCTGAACCGCCGTAGTGGTCAGGCTGGTGATCTGCGTGACGCTAAGATAGGAGACCGGTGAAACCATGAATCAGAATCTGCACGCGAACGGAGAGCGACCGTTCCTCATAGCAGCCATGGCCTTAAGGGCAGGTTAAGCCAAAATCACCCACTCAAATAATCTTACCCTCGCCGCTTTCGAACACCCCCGACACATCAGACAGATAAGAGCGCAACGAACGGCGCCCCAGCAGCTTATCCTGGGCCGGGGCGGGAAGGTCGGTAAAGGCGATGATCCGCTTTTCAATCAACACCGCCACCAGATCCTCCACCACCCGGATGAAGCCGAGATCCGATGCGAGAAACCGGGTTGATGTCTGGTCACCGGTCGTATCACGGAATAGAAATTCCAAGATATCAGGGTGGCTGGCGGGCAGACTTTCCGCCTCTCCTTCTCCCGGCTCCTCGGAGAGTCCCACCACCTTGCCGGCGGCATCACGGCTGACATAGGGCATGCGCGACTCACTCCCATAGGGTCCAGAAAGAAGAGGGCGCGTCAATCGTGCTCGACGGGCGACAGAACAGCCAGCAGATTCGCCGACCAGATATCGGGGTGATAGGCCAGCGTCTTGCCAAGAGCCTTGTGGAGCAAGGCCTGGGTCAACCGCTTGCTCCACTTAACGGGCAGTTGTTCGAACACACCGTCCACCCCATATCCCGTTGCCGAGGCCATTTCACGGACCCGCCCCGGAGACATGGGCGTTACGTGATCGAATGAGTCAAAGAACATCTTGACGCCCCAGGGCGAGGACACATTGGGCGCCCGCAGAACGATCTTGCCGCCGGGCTTCAACAGCTTGCGCAGCTTACGCATAAAGTCAAACAGCGCACCCACTTCAATATGCTCGATGACGTCATAAAGAGCGATCCGGTCGAACCTCTCGTGACACAGCTTTTCCGCGACAACATAAAAGACATCGCCGAAATGAACCTGAGCCACCGCCAGATCCGTCAAGGCTTCGGCCAAGCCTTCATCGGTATCAACGGCGACGATCCGGCCATAGCCCTTCTTTTCCAGATAGCGAAGAAAGATTCCGGTACCGCAGCCGATTTCCAGCACGGACATGGACGCATCGGCCTGGGATAAGACTTCAAATTCCCGGTCATACTGATCCATGTGTTTTTTCTTGAGCGCGACCGAGCTGCGGTCTCGCACCGACTTATAAAGTTGGCTTCGGTCCATTGGTTGGCATCCCTTGGCGCATGCGCACGACACCTCGTCATACGACCCTGAAGCAGGTAAAGCAATAAGCCTCCAGTTTGACTCCTGAGCCCGAGAGGTGTAGCCATCGGCCATGGCACTTCCTCCTCTCCTCGCCCTTCGCGACGTTCGTCTCACCTTCGGCGGGAAACCGCTGTTCGAAGGCGTCACCACCTGGATATCCAAAGGCGACAAGACCTGTCTGGTCGGTCGCAACGGATCGGGTAAATCCACCTTGCTGAAGGTGCTGGCCGGGGAGATCCTTCCCGATTCCGGTGAACGTTTTGTTCAGCCCGGCGCCCGCATCGCCATGCTGCCCCAAGACCCCATCATCATTGCTCCCACCGTGGCCGATTACGTGGCCGAAGGGCTGCTTCCCGACGAGCGCGATCAGCTGTTCCGGGTCGATGCGGTCCTCGATGCCGTCGGTATGGATGGTAACCGCGACCCGGTCGCGCTGTCGGGGGGAGAAGGCCGCCGCGCCGCCCTGGCCCGCGCCCTGGTGGGGCAACCCGATGCCCTTTTGCTGGACGAGCCCACCAACCACCTGGATCTCCCCACCATTCTTTGGCTGGAAGAGTGGCTGAAATCTTATGGCGGCGCCTTGGTGACCATCAGCCATGACCGCCGCTTTTTGGACAATGTCTCGAAACAAACCCTGTGGCTGGAACGGGGATTAGTCCGCCGCGCCGAATGGGGATTCTCCAAATTCCCCGCCTGGCAGGAAGAGGTCTATGCCGCCGAGGAAGCCGAACTGGGCCGCATGAACACCCATATGCGCCAGGAGCTGCACTGGCTGTCACGCGGCGTCACCGGGCGGCGCAAGCGCAATATGGGGCGGCTGCACGCCTTGCATAAGCTGCGTGATGAACGCGCCGAGACCAAGTCGGCGGTTCTCGCCACCGGCCGCCAAGCCGCCTTGGCCGCCGAAGCAGGGGAAGTCTCCGGGCGGCTGGTGATCGAGGCCAAGGAGATCAGCAAGCAGTTCGGCGACAAGGTTATCTGTGAAGGCTTTTCCGCCCGCATCTTGCGCGGCGACCGGGTCGGACTGATCGGCCCCAATGGCGCAGGCAAGACCACCTTGCTGAAAATTCTGACCGGAGAATTAGAGCCCGATAGCGGGACGTTACGCCTGGGCACCAATCTGGAAGCCGCCTATTTCGACCAGCGCCGCGCCGCCCTGAACCCCGAGACCAGCGTCTGGGACACCCTGACCGACGGACGCGGCGACAATGTCTGGGTGCGCGGACGGCCACAGCATGTGGTCGGCTACATGAAGGACTTCCTGTTCTCCGAAGCCCAGGCCCGCACTCCCGTCAAGGCCCTGTCCGGCGGCGAGCGCAACCGTCTGCTCTTAGCCAAACTGCTGGCCAAGCCCTCTAACCTGCTGATCTTGGACGAACCCACCAACGATCTGGACATGGACACTTTGGACCTGCTGGAAGAGGTGCTGGCCGATTACGACGGCACCCTTCTGGTGGTCAGCCATGATCGCGACTTCCTGGACCGGCTGGTGACCAGCATCATCGCGGTGGAAGGCGATGGCGACGTGGAGGAATATGCCGGTGGCTATACCGACTATCTGAACCAGCGCCCGCCCAAAGACGACAAGGCTGCTCCCCGCCCCACTCCCAAGCCCCAGGCCCAGCCCAAGCAGCAAAGCCCCCGCACCCGCCTGTCTTATAACGAAGCCCGCGAACTGGAGCTGCTGCCCGCCAAGATCGACACTCTGGGAGCCGAGATCGCCAAGCTGGAAACCGCCCTGGCCGATCCGGCGCTCTATTCCCGCGATCCGGCCAAATTCCAAAAAAGTGCCGCCCGCGCCGACCTTGCCCGCACCGAATTGGAGACCGCCGAAGAGCGTTGGCTGGAACTGGAAGCCAAGCGCGAGGAAGCGGCGGGGAAATGAAACCCTTCACCCCCGCTGACTGGATTGCCGCCCTGGCGGTATCCCTGTTGTGGGGAGGAAATGTGGTCGCGGTGAAGGCCGCGACCCTGAGTCTGCCGCCATTCCTGCTGACCGGCATGCGCTTTGCCCTGGTGGCGCTGGTCCTAGCCCCCATCTTCCGTCCCAAGCCGGAACAGCTGAAAGCCATCCTCAGCCTTGCCGTGGTCTTGGGAATCGGCCATTTCGGCCTATTATTCGCCGCCATCAACGGCATGGATTCCGCCAGCGCCGGGATTGCCGTCCAGCTTGCCACCCCGTTCAGCGCCCTGGTGGCCTGGCTGGCTTATCGCGAGGTTCTAGGCTGGGCGCGGCTGGTGGGAATGAGCGTAGCTTTCGCTGGCGTGGTGGTCCTGGCGGGCGAACCCCATGTGACCAGCCCGATCCCGCTCCTGCTCATGACCGCCAGCACCCTGTGTTGGGCGGTGTCCAATGTCATGATTAAGCGCATCGGCACGGTGGAGCCCCTGGCCATCAATGGATGGGTGGCGCTGTTCTCCTTCCCCATGCTGCTGACCATCTCCGCCCTGACCGAAACCGACCACTGGGCTCGCATCCAAGCCACCGACACCGCTGGCTGGCTGGGACTGGCCTACACCACCATCGGATCGACCCTGATCGCCTATACGCTGTGGTACAAGCTGGTGGCTCGCCATTCCCTGAACCGGGTGGTACCGTTTACCCTGCTGGGTCCGGCGGTCGGCCTGTTCGGCGGAATCTTGCTGTTGGGCGAACCGCTGACTTGGCAGAAGCTGCTGGGCTGCGGCCTGACCGTGCTCGGCGTTGCGGTCATCCAACTGTGGCCGAGCCGTCACAAGCCTCTGGAGAGCTCATGAGTCCGATCCTCCATCCCTCACCCAATTTCGAGCCGCGCCGCTCATCCATTATCGACATGCTGGTGCTCCATTATACCGGCATGAAAGACGGCCCCACCGCCCTGGCGCGACTGTGCGACGCCGAGGCCAAAGTCAGCGCCCATTACCTGATCGAGGAGGATGGCCGGGTTTTCTCTCTGGTCCCCGAAGACCTGCGGGCCTGGCATGCGGGAGCCGCATCCTGGCGCGGCGAGACCGACATCAATTCCCGCTCCATCGGCATCGAGCTGGTCAATCCCGGCCATGAATTCGGCTATGGCCCCTTCCCCGAGACCCAAATCGTCGCACTGGTGGAGCTTGCCACCGACATCATCGGCCGCCATCCCATCCCGGCCCGCAACGTAGTGGGCCATTCCGACATCGCGCCCACCCGCAAGCAAGACCCCGGCGAGCTGTTTCCCTGGAAGGACCTGGCCGAGACCCACGGTATCGGCCTGTGGCCCTGCGGCGAACCCACCGAGATGCCGCCCGAACACGTGATCCTGGCTGGCCTGGCTCATGTGGGCTACGACATCCACGACCCCAAGGCGGCACTGATCGCGTTCCAGCGCCATTTCCGCCCCTGGAAGGTGGACGGCCACCTGGACGCCGAAACCATCGGCCGCCTCAGGGCCTTGATGCGGGTTTTGCGGTAATCGAGAAAGACTCAGAGCCCCTTCTTAATCTCGAACGTGTAAACGCCGCCTTCTTCCTTCTGGCTGACCAGAGCGTTGCCGGTCTGGCGGCAGAAGGCGTCGAAATCCTTGACCGAGCCGGGATCGGTGGCGATCACTTCCAGCATGGCACCGTCGGCCAATTCCTTGATGGCTTTCTTGGCCCGCAGGATGGGCAGCGGGCAGTTAAGGCCCTTAACGTCCAGAACCGTCTTCGTCATTCCTCGTCCTCCCTCAGATAAACAGATTGATATGGCAGTTGGTGGCGGTTTCGATATAGGTGGCTGCCCCGGCCAGCTCGATCCCCGTAATCAGATCGTCCGGCTTATACTCGAACAGATCCATGGTCATCTGGCATCCGATCATGCGCACCTCGGCCTCCACCGCCAAGTCCCGTAATTCCTCGATGGAGGCGATGCCCTTCTTCTTGATAAGATCCTTCATCATGGATGAGGCCATTCCATCCATGCCGGGCATGGCCCCCAGCAGATTGGGCATGACCATATGCATGCCCATCATGGGCATTTCCATGGCGGAATTCCCCAAGGTGGTCACCTTCAGATCAAGCTTTTTCTTCAGCAGCGTCAGACCGTAGAAGGTGAAGAACATGGTGACATCCAGCCCCATGCTGGCCGCCGTGGTCGCCAGTACGAAAGGGGGATAGGCCCAATCCAGGCTCCCCTTGGTAACGATCAGCGACATGGATTTACCGGTAGCGGCCATAAATACCCTCCACGGTTAATGAGCTTACACTAATGTTTAACCGCATCCCAGCCTTATGGCAAAAGCCTAATATCATAATATGGTGATATATGTGTTGCGCCGAATGCACAGGCTCCGCTAGCATTCACCCACACAAAAAATACATATGGGGGGAGACATCTTGGTGAGTACGCGAGCCCCCCTTAGCCGCCGTCGCATGTTGGCGGCTGGCGCCACAGCCGCGACCATGGCCGCCCTGGCGCCCTTCGCCCCAGCCCACGCCGAGCCCCAAGAGACCGACGCGCTTGCCCGCCAGTTGATGGGGCCATTCACCGCCAAGGATGGCAAAGTTCATCTCAAGATCAAGGAAACCGCCGAAAGCGGCGCCAATGAGCCGGTGGGCGTGGTGGTGGATAGCCCCATGACCCCGGCGGATCATGTCAAAGCCATCCACATCCTGGCCGAGGGCAATCCCTATCCGGTGGTGGCATCGTGGTATCTGACCCCCCGCTCAGGACGGGCAGAGGTCAACTTCCGCATGCGACTGGCCAAGACTCAGTTCATCCGGGCTTATGCGGTCACCAGCGACGGCTCGGTCTGGGTGGACCGGCAGGAAGTCAAAGTCACAATCGGCGGATGTGGGGGCTGAACATTGGCCAATTCAGATCGTGTGAAAGTGCGCATTCCCGCCAAGGCCAAGAAGGGCGAGATTATCGAGATCAAAGCCCAGCTCAGCCATGACATGGAAAGCGGTCAACGCAAGGACGCGGATGGCAAGCCAATCCCGCGCCGTATCGTCAATAAATTCACCTGCACCTGGAACAACGACCCCATCATCAGCGCCGACTGGCATCAGGCCATATCGGCCAATCCGTTGAGCAGTTTTTTCGCCGTGGCTTCCGCCAGTGGCAAGATCAAGCTGACTTGGTGGGACGAGGCCGGGGCGGTCTTTGAATACACCCACGATATCGTGGTGGATTAAACCTTCAGCGCCCCGCCATCACATAGTCGCGTAGCGAATCCGCCTCCATTTTGGTCTCGTCCAGCCGGGACTTGACCACGTCGCCAATGGTGACGATTCCAGCCACTTTACCGTCACCGCCGATCACCGGCAGATGGCGAATGCGTTTACCGGTCATGATCTCCATCAGCCGCTCGACGGTGTCGTCTTCATGGCAGACAAAGACTTCGGCGGTCATCAGATCGCGAACCGTGGCGGTCAAACAGACATCCACGGCCTGGGCCAAGCCTCGCACAATATCGCGCTCGGACAAGATTCCAGCCAGCTTATCGTCATTCATAACCAGAACCGCGCCAATGCGATGTTCAGCCAACAACCGGGCTGCATCCCCTACCGAAGCGTCGGGAGAAATCGTCATCACCCCGACACCACGAGCTTTTGCCTTGAGTATGGATTTGACGATCATCCTGGCCTCCGCGAACTGGTCAATAATCTCCACAGTCATTATAAGGGGACCAGACCACCCCGCTTCAAGGGGAGGCAATCTTTCAGCATAGGCATCGCCGAGCCCGGTCTATTAAAAAATCCCGCAACACCTCCCGACACTCGGCAGCGCAATGCACCGTAAAGAGAGTTTCCAATAAGGACAGAACATGTCGCGAGAGTTGGCTGACCACGTCTGCGACATGCTCTATCCCCTTGGCCCGGTGATGGCACGGGCCATGTTCGGTGGGTTCGGAGTCTACCTGGACGGACTGATGTTCGGCCTGATCGCCTTCGACACCTTGTATCTCAAAGCCGATTCCGCCTCGAAGTCTCTCTTCGAGGAAGCGGGAATGAGTCCCTTCAAGCCCTGGGACCACAAGCCCATGACCATGCCCTATTGGGAAGTTCCAGCCGAAATCATGGAGGAACCCGATCAGCTGTGCCAATGGGCACGGACGGCCTTCGACGCAGCCTTACGGACCAGAAAGCCAAAACGACCGAAGAAGGCCTAGCATTCGGAAGGCTGCGGAGCCACTTCTATAACAAGAGTGGTTCACATCCGCAGGGACCGTCATGCCGCAACGCCATAGAGTCCCGATCTCCCCACTGGAACCAGCCATCGCCCTACCGGTCAAACGGTCGATTCCCACCTCCATCTTTCGCGGCTTGCTGCAACGCTGCCCCAATTGCGGCATCGGGGCCTCCATGGAAGGTTATCTGCGGATCAGGGAGGCTTGCCCCCATTGCGACGAAGCGCTGGGGCATATTCGCGCCGATGATGGTCCCGCCTATTTCACCATGCTGATCTCAGGCCACGTGGTGGTGCCCTTGGTGTTGATCGTCGAACAGGTCTGGCACCCTCCCCTTTATCCGCTAATCGCTGTGGCGGTGCTGGGCATGGTGGGGCTGATCTGGCAATTGCTGCCACGGATCAAGGGGGCGGTGCTGGGGTTGATGTGGGCCTTGGGCTTGAAAGGCGACGAGGTCCAAGGCGAGCCTTAAATCAGAAATAGATTATCCAGAGCCTTAAAGAGGTCATCGGCAAAGCTGGCCCCCTTGAACAAAACCGGCACCCGCTTGGGCAGCAGCTTCAAGGTATCGTCGTCCTTATCCAGACTGGTGATGACCGCCAACGGAATATTGCGGGTCGAGGTCATGGCCGACAGCGCCATGGCCAGATCGATTCCCTCCAGATCGGGCATCATGGCCGAGATAATCACCAGATCGGGCTTGGTCTCCACCACCATGCCAAAGGCGTGCAGCGAGTCAGGAACCATGGAGACGCGATAGCCGCATTGCTGCAACTCGCGCTCGACAAAGCGGGTCTGCGCCCCCGGCGGCATGACCAGCAGAACTTCCACATTACGGATTTCGATATCACCCAGATCAAAGCCCAGCTTGGCCGGCAGCTTGCGAACCAGGCTGGCGGGATCGGATTCGGTATCGGCCCTGCCCTGTCCCAATCGAGAAATCAATTCCAGATAGCCCTGCACATCATCCCAAATGCGAGGCGGGGCCACCTTTGGCGTATTGGCCAGATATTCCTCCAGCCGATGAGCGACGGTGGCAAGGCGGTGCATGGCGAAATTAGACGCTTGGCCACGGAAGAGAACGGCGGCACGACGACACTCGGTCACCACCGAAGCAAGATCGCGATGGCCGTTCCGAGCCGCATCGAATGCCATATCAAGGGACTGAGTGGTTTCAACCAGTTCCTCGATAAACTCCTGACGGAGTTGCTCGACCACTTCATGGGCACCCTTACCGTGGTTCCCGTTGCCGGATTCAGACATTTGTCCAAGCTCACTTTGCCGCAATGACCATCCGAACCCCCGGCGCAGTGTAGTCGAGCGGATCGACTATCACCATAGTTTTAGGCTCTATCGAAAGAGCTAAATTCCAACCTAACAATCGGAGAAGCGGTGTTGCGCCCGGTCGAAACTTAAGCAAAACTGCTTCGGCCGGATGGGGATCGGGCACAGAGTTAAATCTGACTTCTGCCTTGAGGCATAAGCATAAGGTGGACCTTCCATTGCCCCCAGATCAATTGCTTGAGCGCATCGTCCAAAAGACCTTGCTGAGCTGCCCTCCCACCGCTTCCATTTTCGAGGCGGCATCTCTGATGGCGGAGAAGCGTTGCTCCTCCATCGTCATCATCGACCATGGAAAACCCATCGGAATTTGGACCGAGCGCGATGCGCTGGCGGTGGATTTAACGGATTCCAACGCCTTGACCCATCCCATCGCCTCGGTGATGAGCTTTCCCGTCAAGACCATCCATGGGGCCACCACCCTGGGCGATGCCGGTATTCGCTTCAAGTTGGAAGGCATCCGCCACTTCGTGGTCGTCAATGATGCGGGCGAGGCCATCGGCATCGTCAGCCAAAGCGATGTTATCTTGCGCCACGGCGTCGAGCATTTCCTGGTGCTCCGCAATGTCCGCTCGGGCATCAACCGCCCCATGGTCACCATCCCCGCCGATATGAGCCTTAAGGAAGCCGTGGCCCAGCTTCACGCCGCTCATTCCGACGCAGCCGTGGTGCTGGGCGACGAGAATACCGAACATGGCATCATCACCGAACGCGATATCCTCCGCCTGATCGCCAGCAAGCGCGAAATCCCACTGACCGTAGGAGAAATCGCCAGCCGTCCGCTGATTACCGTCAGCCACGACGACAGCCTACTGGGGGCGCGCAACCTGCTGGAAGAAAAAGGCATTCGCCATATGGGCGTGACCGGTGAAGACGGCAAGCTGATGGCTCTGCTGTCCTTCTCGGATATCTTATCCACGCTACAATACGAATACGTCCATCGCCTGGACGAGGCCCTGCGCGAGCGTGACGAAGCCCTGCTCCGCTCTCGCAAGGACCTCAATCTGGCCCGCAGGGTGATCGAAGCCTCGCTGGACGGGATCATGATCTTGGATGCCGCCAACCGGGTCGAATTCGTCAACCCCGCCTTCACCCATATGACCGGCTATCTTTCAGAAGATATCATCGGCCAAACTCCCAGCATCTTGAAATCCGGTCGCCACGATGACGCGTTCTATGTCCACATGTACCAGACCCTGGAAAAGCAGGATTACTGGCAAGGTGAAATCTGGAACCGCCGTAAGAATGGCGAAATCTATCCAGAATGGCTGACCATCAATGTCATCCGCGATGATACCGGCGAAATCTCGCAGTATGCGGCCATCTTCAGCGACATCACCGAGCGCAAGAAAACCGAAGAGCGTATCAAGAACCTGGCCTATTACGATGTCCTGACCGGCTTGCCCAATCGGCGGCTGTTCACCGACCGGCTGCAACTGGCCATTGCCAACGCCCATCGCCACGGCCAGCTGATGGCGATCATGTTCCTCGACCTGGACCTGTTTAAACGCATCAACGACTCGCTCGGCCATGGCATCGGCGATCAGGTCCTGGTGGAAACGGCGGCGCGGCTGGGCCATTGTCTGCGTGAAGGCGATACTGTGGCGCGGTTGGGAGGTGACGAGTTCACCATCTTGCTGCCGGAAATCGAGCATGTGGAAGATGCCGCCAAACTGGCCGAGCGCATCATTGCCCAAGTGAAGCAGCCCTTCATCATCGACGACCACGAGCTTTACATCACCACCTCCATCGGCATTGGCGTTTATCCCGACGACGGCGAAACGGAGGAAACCCTTATCAAGAACGCCGACACCGCCATGTACCGGGCCAAGGATCTCGGGCGGAACGGCTTCCAGCTCTACACCCCGGCCATGAACGCCCGATCCTTCGAGCGGTTAAGCATGGAAGCCAGCCTTCGCCACGCCGTGACGCGTGGTGAATTCCGGCTGGCCTATCAGGTCAAGGTCAACATGGAAACCGGCCGTATGTCGGGTGTCGAGGCTTTGGTCCGCTGGCATCACCCCGTGATGGGGCTGGTCTCGCCCGCCGATTTCATCCCCCTGGCCGAGGATATGGGAGTCATCTCCGATATCGGCGAATGGGTCCTGCGCGAAGCCTGCAAGCAGTGCAAGCATT
>JAYTWE010000484.1:0-3361 GCA_043744055.1 Magnetospirillum sp. | reverse complement strand
TTCACCTCTGCAATGGCGTTCGTCACCTGTTCTGGGACGTGGGCCGCGGCTATGAAAAAGCTGACGCAGACAAGTCGGGTCGTCTCGTGGTGGCTACCGCCGCCCTGCTGACGGTACTCGCCTGGATCATCGGTTAAGGGGGGCAGGCACAATGAGCCTCAAATCCGCAGTCGGCCGCGCTCGCGGTCTTGGTTCCGCCAAGGAAGGTGCTGGGCATTTCTGGGCTCAGCGCGTTTCAGCAATTTTCCTGATCCCCTTGTCACTGTGGTTCGTGATCGCGGTCATGGGCTTGTCCCACGCCGATTACGCCACCTTCAAGGGCTGGATGAGCAAGCCGGGTAATGCCACGCTGATGGTCATGACGGTGTTATCCGTTTTGTACCACGCTCATCTGGGTCTCCAGATCGTGATCGAGGACTACATCTCCTGCGAAGCTAAAAAGCTGGTTTCGCTGATCGCGATGAAGTTCGCCGCCGTATTCCTCGCCGTCTTCATGACGGTGTCGATCCTGAAAGTCGCTGTCGGAGTCTGACGCCATGGCCGCCTACAAGATCATCGACCATACCTATGACGTGGTGGTCGTCGGCGCCGGTGGCGCTGGCCTTCGCGCCACCATGGGAATGGGCCAAGCCGGGCTCAAGACCGCCTGCATCACCAAGGTGTTCCCCACCCGCTCGCACACCGTTGCCGCCCAGGGCGGTATCGGCGCTTCTCTCGGCAATATGGCCGAGGACAATTGGAAGTGGCACATGTACGACACCGTCAAGGGGTCGGACTGGCTGGGCGACCAAGACGCCATCGAATATATGTGCCGCGAGGCGGTGCCCGCGGTGCATGAGCTGGAGCATTTCGGCGTGCCGTTCTCGCGCACCCCGGACGGCAAGATCTATCAGCGCCCCTTCGGCGGCCACATGTCCAATTACGGCGAAAAGCCGGTGCAGCGTGCCTGTGCCGCCGCCGATCGGACCGGTCACGCCATTTTGCACACGCTGTATTCCCAGTGCCTGAAGCATCAGTGCGAGTTCTTTATCGAGTACTTCGCCATTGATCTGATCATGGAGAATGGGGTTTGCCGTGGCGTCGTCGCCTGGAACCTGGATGACGGCACCCTGCATCGCTTCCGTGCCCATAAGGTGGTTCTGGCCACGGGTGGCTATGGCCGCGCCTTCTTCTCCTGCACCTCGGCTCATACCTGTACCGGTGACGGTCATGGTCTGGTCGCTCGGGCCGGTCTGCCGTTGCAAGACATGGAATTCGTGCAGTTCCACCCCACCGGTATTTACGGGTCGGGCTGCCTCATCACCGAAGGTGCTCGCGGTGAAGGTGGTTATGTGACCAATTCCGCTGGCGAACGCTTCATGGAGCGTTATGCCCCGACCGCCAAGGATTTGGCATCCCGCGACGTGGTGTCGCGCGCCATGACCATGGAAATCCGCGAAGGTCGTGGTGTCGGCAAGGAAAACGACCACATCTATCTGCATCTGGAGCATCTGGGGGCCGAGACCCTGGACCTGCGTCTGCCGGGCATTTCCGAGACGGCGAAGATCTTCGCCGGCGTCGATGTGACCAAGGAGCCGATCCCGGTGCTGCCGACCGTCCACTACAATATGGGCGGCATTCCCACCAACATTCACGGCGAGGTTCTGCGCCCCACTGCTGATAACCCGGATGCCACTGTCGAGGGCCTGATGGCCATCGGCGAGGCGGCCTGTGTTTCGGTTCATGGCGCCAATCGTCTGGGCACTAACTCGTTGCTGGATATTGTGGTGTTCGGTCGCGCTGCCGCTCTGCGGGCCGCCGATACCCTGAAGCCCGGCACCGCGCATAAGCCGTTGCCCAAGGATGGCAGTGACCTGGCGGTGTCGCGCTTTGATCGTCTGCGCAATGCCAGTGGCTCGCTGTCCACCAGCGAAATCCGCCTGGCCATGCAAAAGACCATGCAGATGGATGCCGCCGTGTTCCGTACCTCGAAGACGCTGGCCGAAGGCTGCGCCAAGATGGATCAGGTTGCGTCCACCCTGCCGCAGATCAAGGTCAACGATCGCTCCACCGTGTGGAATTCGGATCTGGCCGAGGCGCTCGAACTGGAGAACCTCATGGACTGCGCCCTGGCCACCATCGTTTCGGCGGAAGCCCGTCACGAAAGCCGCGGGGCGCATGCCCACGAGGATTATCCCAATCGTGACGATGTCGAATGGCAGAAGCACTCCCTGGCTGTGGTCGAGAACGGCAAGGTGAAGCTGGACTATCGTCCGGTTCACACCTACACGCTCACCGACGAAGTCGAGTACATCAAGCCGCAAAAGCGCGTGTACTAAGGCAAGGGTAAGGAGATACGCAAAATGGTCGAATTCGCCCTGCCTCCCAATTCCCGGGTTCAGCCCGGTAAGGTCTATAAGGCTCCCGCTGGTGCCAAGCGGATCAAGGTCTTCAAGATCTACCGCTATGATCCCGATTCGGGAGCCAATCCCCGGCTGGACAGCTTCGAGATTGATCTCGACAACTGCGGCCCCATGGTTCTGGACGCCCTGCTGAAGATTAAGAACGAGATCGACTCGACCTTGACCTTCCGCCGTTCGTGCCGTGAAGGCATCTGCGGGTCCTGCGCCATGAATATCGATGGCACCAACACGCTGTCATGCCTGAAGCCCATCGAGGACATCGCTGGCGAGGCCGCCATCTACCCGCTGCCGCACATGCCGGTGGTCAAGGATCTGATCCCTGATCTGACCATGCCCTATGCCCAGCTGGCCTCCATCAAGCCATGGATGCAGACTCAGACTGCCCCGCCGCCGGATGGTGAGCGTTTGCAGTCGCCGGAAGAGCGTGAAAAGCTGGACGGCCTGTGGGAATGTATTTTGTGCTTCTGCTGCCAGACCAGCTGCCCCAGCTATTGGTGGAACGGTGACCGTTATCTCGGCCCGGCCGTGTTGCTGCAAGCCGCTCGTTGGATCTTGGATACCCGCGACGAGATGACGGGTGAGCGTCTGGATGATTTGGAAGATCCTTTCAAACTCTATCGCTGCCACACCATCATGAACTGCACCAAAACCTGTCCGAAGGGCCTCAATCCGGCTAAGGCCATTGGCGCTATCAAGGAAAAGCTGATCGAACGTCGTCTGTAACAGACGGGAATCGGTAATAAGGAACGGGGCGGCCCAGATTGAGCCGCCCCGTTTTTTATTTATGCCTTGTCGCCATGAGAACCCGAAAACTCCACGAGAGAGAATGCGGGCTCCGCCCGCGCCCGCAAAGGGCCGAGGCCCTTTGATCCCACTGGATTTATAAAAGAAATGGGTCCAGGGACCGGTGCTGCCTCATCGAGGCAAACGACGCCGCTAGGCGGTCCGAAGGACGAGCG
>JAYTWE010000483.1:0-3098 GCA_043744055.1 Magnetospirillum sp. | reverse complement strand
AACCACGCTCATTTCACCGGCGGGGGCGGGGATAGAGGCCAGATTGACATCAGCTTGACGCAGGGCCTCGTCCACACAGTGGCGCCAGTCGGCGGCAGACATGATTCCAGCATAGGCGACGCGACCGCCGATTCCGTGGCCGCCGGTTTCCATGCGGTCGCCCTCGGCGAGGACCACGCTGACATTGAGCCGGACCATGGGGCGGATATCGGCGGCCAGGGCGCCGTCGGGGCGAATGATGCAGACCGCCTGCCACGAGCCGGACAAGGAGGCGGAGACCTGCTTCACGCGGGGTTCCTTGTCACGGGTATAAGCGTCGATGGCTTCCAGCAGCTTGACCTTGTCCTCGAAGAGAACGTGGGAGAGCGGGTTGAGCGAGGTGTAAAGCGGCCGGGCAACGCGGTGGGGGCCTTGGGCCAAGGTTCCAGAATGGCCGCCGCGCACCGCGCGCACCGTCTCTCCGGCGCGGCGGATGGCCTCGGCGGTCAGCTCGGTTCCATGGGCATAGCCGTGGGCTTCGCCCGCCACGGCGCGCAGCCCGAAGCCTTGGGCGGTGTCGAAGCTGGCACTTTTAATCTGCCTGTCATCCAAGACCACTGTTTCGGATTGGCGATATTCCAGGAACAGTTCACCATCATCGGCGCCGTGCAGACCCTCGGCCACCAGACGGCGGACCTGAGTCTCGTCGAGACCGGCGCGGTCAAAGAACAATTCGTGGGCCATGGCGACGTGGGGCATGAAGGCTCCTGATGGAAATTGGCAGCCGGTGGCTGTCCGGTGTACATCTTGAAGAATGAAGCATCCCTCATTGGAGCTATATGGGCAATGACCGAAGCCACGCCAATCCGTACCGTCGGCTTTCCTGAACACGCCCAGCGTCGAATTCTGGCGGGCGAGGTGCACGCCCGGCCCTATGAAGTGCTGATCGCCCCGGTGCGGGCATCGCAACTGGCCTTGGTTCACGCCAAGCCCGAGGCGGAGCGCGCCCATCTGGCTGCCTTGCTGGCCAGCCATGGCGCGGAGCCGCCGGGGGAGGGCGCGACCTATTTCATCCGTGACCTGGGAGGCTTCCGCTTGCGGTGGGAGCGTCATAGCGAATTTTCCACCTATACGGTTTTGCGCTTCGATCCCTTCGAAAATCCTTTTATCTCCACCGCCATGGATCTGATCCCCGCCCATTGGCTGGAAGCGCTGCCGGGCGAGGTGATGACCGCCGTCCACGTGGCGGTGGGCAAGGATCTGCCCGAGGATCTGGGGCCGCTGTTCGACGGTAATTCCTTGATCGGCAGTAAGGTCTTGTGGGGGGTCGGAGAGGCTTGGACCGACTTCCGTCTGCACGCCGACGGCTTCGGCCGCTTTGTCCTGCGCGATCTGGGATTATCGCGCGGCCAGACCGGGCGCTTGGTTCAGCGGCTGCTGGAGATCGAGACCTATCGCATGATGGCGCTGTTGGCCTTTCCTCTGGCGCGGCATGCGGCGCACGAAATCGGTCGTATCGACCGGGAATTGGCGGGCATCGTTACCCAGCTGGCCGATCCAACGGTGCAACAAAACGACCGTGACTTGCTGGAACATCTGACCCGACTGGCCGCCGAAGCGGAACATCTCGATGCCGCCACCAGTTTCCGCCTGTCGGCCGCCAAGGCCTATTACGCCATCGTCTGCCAGCGCATCGCCGAATTGCGCGAAGATCGCATTCCCGGCCTCCAGACCTTCGCTGAATTCATTGATCGCCGCCTTGGCCCGGCCATGAAGACCTGCGAATCGGTTTCGGATCGGCATCAGCTCCTATCAACCCGCGTGTCGCGGGCCGGTGATCTGCTGCGCACTCGGGTCGATATCGCGCTGGAGGAAAAGAATCGCGATGTGCTGAACTCCATGAACCGCCGCGCCGAACTGCAATTGCGTCTGCAAGAAACCGTGGAAGGATTATCGGTGGTGGCCATCAGTTACTATCTGCTGGGTTTGATCGGCTATCTGGCCAAGGGACTAAAATCCCTGGGCTTGCCGGTGGATTATGATCTGGCCGGTCTGATCGGTCTTCCCGTGGTGGCTGGGGCGGTATGGCTTGGTGTACGACGTCTGCGCAAGGCCATCGTGAAGACGGGCGAAGAATAGACAAGGCCTGTTCAACCCTTGTTTCAAGAAAACGGTTGCAGTTTTGTGACGGCGGGTATGACATTTGTCCTGTGACCAGCTCGGCTGCGCGGGGGTTCCCCGCCCTCTCGGCTGTGTCGAAGGGTGGGCGGGATATCGGTCATGACAGCGCATGAAGTTAAGATTCCCCGGCAGGATTTTGCCGGAAACCTTTGGGGCGGGTTGGCCGCCATGCTGGTGGCCTTGCCGTCGGCTATCGCCTTTGGCGTCGCCATCTATTCACCGCTGGGGGGATCGCTGGCGGCACAAGGCGCCATGGCTGGAATTCTCGGCACTATGGCCTTGGGGCTGGTGGCCCCGGCATTCGGCGGCAGCACCCGTCTGATTACCGCGCCTTGCGCTCCTGCCGCGGCGGTGCTTTCGGCCCTGGCGGTGGGATTTGCCAAAGAAGGTATGCCCCCCAGTTTGATTCTGCTGCTGTTGGGACTGATCGGCCTCCTTGCGGGTGGGATTCAGATTTCGTTGGGCATGGCCCGCGTCGGGCAGCTCATTAAATACATCCCCTTTCCGGTGGTCAGTGGTTATCTGAGCGGTGTGGGGCTGATTATCATCGGCAGTCAGATCCCGAAACTGCTGGGGGCAAAGAGCGGCTCCGGGCTCATTGACGCTGTGCTCAACCCCGCCGCCTGGATGTGGCAAGGTATGGTGGTGGGGGCGGTGGTGTTCGCCGCCATGATTTTCATGCCGCGTCTGACGCGGGTGGTTCCCGCCGCCATTTTGGCTCTGTTATCGGGGATCGCGGCCTATCTATTGCTGGGGCTGGCCGATCCGGCCTTGTTGACGACCGAGTCTAATCCTTTGTTGGTCGGCGCTCTGGTCGGAGGTGGCGGCAATCTAACCGATGGCGTGACTCAGCGCTGGCACGCCATGAGCGGGTTGGGTCTCGACCTGGCGGTGAAAGTGTTCGTGCCCGCTCTGACCTTGGCGGTGCTGCTGTCCAT
>JAYTWE010000482.1:0-4525 GCA_043744055.1 Magnetospirillum sp. | reverse complement strand
GTTGATTTGCCGTCCTTGACCTCGATCTCTTCGGGATTGCTGGTCAGGCGGATATTTTTCATGGTGCTGCCGCGCTTGAGATTCAGCGAGGAGTTCTTGACCTTCAGGTCGCGGATCAGCTGAACCGCATCGCCGTCGGCGAGGGCGGCTCCGTTGCTGTCCTTGGTTTCGTCATCCATATTTAGGCCCTTCCGAAAACGCGCTTGAAGATGGTGTCCACATGCTTGGTGTGATAGCCGAGGTCGAACAGCTCTTCCAGCGCTTTGGCCGGGATCAGGTCCGAGACTTCCTTATCGGCCTTGAGCAGGTCAAGGAAGTTGGCGCCCTCCTGCCATACCTTCATGGCGTTACGCTGGACGGCTTTATAGCTGTCTTCGCGGCTCATCCCCGCCTGGGTCAGGCCCAGCAGGACGCGCTGGGAGAACACTAATCCGCCCAGCTGGTTCAAGTTGCGCTCGACCGCGTCGGGGTAGATCACCAGCTTCTCGACGACCCCAGCCAGCCGGTTCAGGGCGAAGTCCAGGGTCACGGTGGCGTCGGGACCGATCATGCGTTCCACCGAGGAATGCGAGATATCGCGTTCGTGCCCCAGGGCGACATTTTCCATGGCGGGGATCGCCATACCGCGCACCAGACGGGCCAGACCGGTCAGATTCTCGGTCAGCACCGGGTTGCGTTTGTGCGGCATGGCCGAGCTGCCCTTCTGGCCGGGGGAGAAGTATTCCTCGGCTTCCCGGACTTCGGTGCGCTGGAGGTGGCGGATCTCGATGGCCAGATGTTCGATGGAGCTGGCGATGACGCCCAGCGTGGCAAAGAACTGGGCGTGACGGTCGCGCGGGATAACCTGGGTGGAGACCGGCTCGGGCTTCAGGCCCAGCTTGGCGGCCACATATTCTTCCACCCGAGGGTCGATATTGGCGAAGGTCCCCACCGCGCCGGAAATGGCGCAGGTGGCCACGTCTTCACGGGCGGATTTCAGGCGGCGGCGAGCACGCTGGAACTCGGCGTGGAAGGTGGCGAATTTCAAGCCCATGGTCACCGGCTCGGCGTGAATGCCGTGGGAGCGCCCCATGCAGGCTAGATCCTTATACTGGAAGGAACGGGCCTCCAGCGCCGTCAGCAGCCGCTCGATCCCGGTCAGCAGCAGGTCAGACGCCTGGGTCAGCTGGACCGCCAGACAAGTGTCGAGCACGTCGGAGGATGTCATGCCCTGATGGATGAAGCGGGATTCCGGTCCCACATGCTCGGCCAGCTCGGTCAGGAAGGCGATGACGTCATGCTTGGTGACCGCCTCGATCTCGTCGATGCGCGCCGAACGTTCGAGGGTATAGGGAATATCACCTTTTTCCCACACGATCTTGGCGGATTCCTTGGGGATGACGCCGATCTCGGCCAGGGCATCGCAGGCATGAGCCTCAATCTCGAACCAGATGCGGAACCGGTTCTCGGGGGTCCATATCTGGACCATCTCGGGACGAGAGTAACGGGGGATCATGGCTGTGACGCCTCCTCAAACGAAATCAGGAAGCGGAGATAGCACGTTGGGAGCTTGGATTAAAGGCTGCGGATGCGACCATACTGGACGAAATCGGTCCAGGTGCGTTCCAGGCGCTGCATGGTGTTCAGCGTGGTGATCAATTGGGCTTGGGTTTCTTCATCGACGCCCAGGGCCGCGGCCAAGTCATTTTGGAGTTTGCGCACTGCGTTGCACAGGGTCAAACCCTTATCCGCCAGCTTCAGGCGAACCGAGCGGCGGTCATGGGGGGAGCGTTCCTGAGTGAGGTAGCCGCACTCGGTCAGCGCCTTGATATTGTAAGAGACGTTGGAGCCCTGGTAATAGCCGCGATCTTTCAGGTCGCGGATAACCACTTCGTTCTCGCCGATATTATAGAGCAACAACGCTTGTACCGCGTTGATGTCTTCAATCCCGAGTCGACGAAGCTCTGTGCGTAAGACATCAAGGAAATGTCTGTGCAAGCGTTCGATCAAGCGGATGATGTCGAAGTATGGCTGGCTCACAAGGCCGGAGTATATGGACTTTCCTTTGCCTCGACAACAATCATTACAATGATAATCAGTATGGGTGGTTGCGGCCCGTGGATGGCGGCGGGTATTGTCCTGTTGGACCTATTGCGCCACGGCTCGATGATGACATCTCATCGAGCCGTGGCCGGTCGCAAGGCGGCCGCGCGCCTCGTGGCGCGGGAGGCTAGGGATTCGGAGAATCCCGCCCGCCGCTTGAGGGCTTCGGTGATCGGTGCCGATCACCGAGATATGGTGTTAAGGAGGGGTGCTGATGTCGGCGAAGACGGGTAAGCCCACCATCGTGGTCGTGTTCAATCAGAAGGGCGGCATCGGCAAGACCACCACCAGCGTCAATCTGGCGGTCTGCCTGGCGGCGCTGGGCAAGAATGTCATTCTCGTGGACCTGGATGCCCAGAGTAACGCATCCACCAGCGTCGGACTGTCGTCGCCCGCCGCAACCGGGGCTTATCAGCTGCTGTGCGGCGATGTGGATATGACCCATGCCTGCCGTCCGACACCCTATCCCAATCTACGGTTGGTGGCTGGCTCTGACGATCTGTCTTGGGCCGACGTGGAAATCGCGGTCAGGCCCGATCCTCAATATGTGCTGGAACGAGCGTTGGAGAGCACTCCCGATGATGTGGATGTGGTGGTGATCGACTGCCCGCCCGCTTTTGGCATCTTGTCGGTGAATGCTTCTGTCGCTGCCGATGTGGTGATCTTGCCGGTGGTGCCGTCACCCTTGGCCTTGGACGGGCTGCACAAGGCGTGGTGGAACATTCAGCGGGTGCGCACCCATTTCAATCGCGACCTCGACACAATGGGCATTTTGTTCACCATGACCGAGGACAGCGAGCTGATGCATCGCCTGGAAGAGGCGATCACGGCTTCATTCGGCGCCCGTGTCCTGCCGGTGATGATTCCTCGCGACATGATGGTGATCGAGGCGGCTGCGCGCGATCTGCCGCTGGTGGTGCTGGACCCCTCGACCGCTGCCGCCTTGGCTTATAAGCGTCTGGCCGAAATCGTGCTGTACCGCCTCATCGACAAGGGGAGCAAGCCGGTCTCTGACGAGGCGCGGGCCGAGGTGGATGATCGTCTCCACCAATGGCGCAAGCCGCGTCCCCACAGCACGGAGCCGGGGGCGTTGCCGTCCGTGCATGAATCCCCGCCCATGGAACCAGGGCCGGCTCCGCTGGAGTCCTGGGATGCCGAACTGACCGCCACCGTGGACGATATTGCCCTGGTGACGGGGCTGGGCTGGAAAATCGGCGTTGCGGTTCTGCTGGTGGCCTTGGGCTCGGTGCTGGGCTATGCCTTTGGCCGCTGGATGTATATGCCGCTGTAAGATCACCCTTCCATCAGAGCGATGCCGACGCGCAAGGCCAAGGTGAAGCTTATCCCGATGGTCAAGAGATAGGCGGTCGGCAGGGCTGCCTTGGCAAAGCTGTGGCGCAAGCTGGATATAACCTTAGTAAAATTGTCGGAATTGCGCATGTGGATAATCCCAATGTGGTTGTCGTTCACATGCTTATAACCAAGTAATTTGATTTGGTATTTGACGTTGGTTAGCCCGCGATGGCTGAACCCGCCACCAGCATGGCGAAGCAGGTCAGGGCCACCGAGGCGATCCGGCAGATATGGCGCGGAGTCGCCAGATGCCCGGCTGAACGGGCCAGCCCGGCTCCGATAGCGATCCAGGCCAGGGCCACCATGGCCACCAAGGCGGCAAAGGCGGCAAGCCAGGGCGCGACTTGGGCGGCCGGACCGGGGGGAATGATGACAAGGGCGAAGATCAGGGATTTGGGATTGACCAAGGTGGTCATGAATACCCGTTGAGGTGAAATGATGATGGCGGCTGTATGGAGGGCAGCGCCTCCTTCCCGCCAGAGCCGGGTCGCGCAGCAGAGCAGCCACAGGCTGGCGGCAATTTTAAGAAGAGTTCCGGCCAGTGCGGAGGCGGCGATCAAGGGGGCCGCGACGCTCATCAGCAATGATATGGATACGAGATAGCCGCAAATCTCGGCAGGGACCAGAGCCAGGGAGCGACGAATGCCGAGAGACGCTCCCGAGGCCGCTAATAGGGTGTTGGTGGGGCCAGGGGTCGCCAGCAAGGTGAGAACCGCCAGAACAAAAATAATGGGATCGCTCATGTCAGCCCAGAACTCTCCGCAACATTCCGGTTAATGCCTCGATCAGCATTCCTACCGCGACTCCGCTTAACAGCAGCAAGACGCGACGGATCAATCCGCCACTTTCGAGGGCGAGGACGGGGGAAGGCAAGGGAGTGTAGAAGCTGTCGACATCGTCATCGCCGTCACTGGCGCCGTTGCCTCCGGCCCAGCTTGTGGCGGCGGCGGGCATGCGAAGAAGTGAGGCATGAGTGGTGGATCGCCATTCCCGTAGCCGGTTCAGCGCTTCGACCCGGCTGAGAGGAGGGCTTAATTGGGTTTCCGCCCGGTTCTGACGGGAAAGTCGGGTCAGCATTTCCTCGGTGGCG
>JAYTWE010000481.1:0-1975 GCA_043744055.1 Magnetospirillum sp. | reverse complement strand
CCGAAGGGCGGATTTACGACCCCTTTGATGGCCTGGCCGATCTGGGGGCTGGTCGGGTGCGCTTTGTCGGCAATCCGGCCCGGCGTATTGACGAGGATGCGCTGCGTCTGCTGCGCTTCTTTCGCTTTCATGCTCATTATGGTCGTCGCACCGATATGGATGACCGAGCCTTGGCCGCATGCCGCAAATACGCGTCCCGGCTTGATGGCTTATCGGGAGAGCGGGTGGCGGGCGAGGTGTTGCGGCTGTTGAGCGCCGACGACCCCGCTTCGGTGGTGCTGACCATGTCTGGTCTGGGTATTCTTGGTCACATTCTGCCTGCAGCGAAGAATTTCGGCCGGCTGCGGATTCTATCCTGGCTGGAAAGCCGGGGATTGGTCCGTGACGATATTCACACGGACCCGATCCGCCGTCTCGCCTCCATGCTGATCACGGACCGGGCTGGCGCCGAAGCGGTTGGAGACCGGCTGAAACTGTCTGGGCATCAGACCCGTCGGGTGATGGCCATGGCGGAGCCACGGGTCACGGTCAATTATGAAATGCCCATGGCGGATGTGCGGCGGGGATTACATCGGGTTGGTGCCGACGAGTTCCGTGATCTGACCCTGCTGGCCTGGGCCGAGAAGCGCAGCACCAATGCCCATCCATCTGCGGCGGAGACCGCGGCCTGGGCTCGGCTGCTTGATGCGGCCAAGGCCTGGAGCCCGGTGGATCTGCCAGTCAAGGGGCGCGACCTTCGAGACCTTGGCGTTGCGGCTGGGCCGGAGATCGGGCGTTTGCTGAACGAGCTGGAGGTGTGGTGGGAAGATCGTGATTATCGCCCCGACCGCACCGATTGCCTGGATCAGCTCCGTCTTCTCTTGGGCTGACTACATCCCCAGGGTATTGAAAGAGACCGTATCCATCTCCAGGCGTTCTAATGCCAGGAAACCAAACGTCCGTTCCTTACGGGCGATCATCAGCAGCTTTTCAAGGGCTTGCTCGCTGCATCTCACACACACGGAACATCCTCGCTCCGAGGCGCAATTGAGAACCTGATGCAGGTCTTCCAACTGGAGTTCCAAAGCGCGCTTTTCCCAGCCGCAGGGGCCTTCTTTGGGGCCATATTTCATAGCAGTCGTCCCAACCGTCAAAATAAAAAGGGGCGTCGCCAATGGCGAGCCCCTGCATGCCCCAACCCTAGAGCCTTAAATTATTTATGGATATCCGAGCATCGGTATATTTAAAGCCTTTAATTCAGCCATTTCTGGGTAAAGGGTTCACCCATTGGAAGTAGGGCTATGACTTGACCAGACCAAGGTCATACGGCTGTTCCGCCGACTGTCAGGCCATCCATGCGCAGGGTCGGTTGGCCCACTCCCACCGGAACACCCTGGCCGTCCTTGCCGCAGGTGCCGATGCCGGGGTCTAGCATCAAGTCGTTGCCGATCATGGAAATACGGGTCAAGGCATCGGGGCCGTTGCCGATCAGGGTGGCTCCCTTGACCGCCCGGCCGATCTTGCCATTCTCGATCAGATAGGCTTCCGAAGCGGAGAAGACGAACTTGCCGCTGGTGATATCCACTTGGCCGCCCGCGAAATTGACGGCGTAGAGGCCATTGGTCACCGAGGCGATGATCTCGCCCGGATCTTTATCGCCCGCCAGCATGAAGGTGTTGGTCATGCGGGGAATGGGGGCGTGGGCATAGGATTGGCGGCGACCGTTGCCGGTGGGCGCGACCCCCATCAGCCGGGCATTCATGCGGTCTTGCAGATAGCCCACCAAGATACCGTCTTCGATCAGCACATTGCGCGAGGACGGCGTGCCTTCATCATCAATGGAAATGGAGCCGCGTCGGTCGGGGATGGTGCCGTCGTCGATGACGGTGACGCCGGGCGAGGCGACGCGCTGGCCGATCTTGCCCGCGAAGGCCGAGGTGGATTTCCGGTTGAAGTCACCTTCCAGCCCGTGGCCGACCGCTTCATGCAGCATGAC
>JAYTWE010000480.1:0-2652 GCA_043744055.1 Magnetospirillum sp. | reverse complement strand
GACGGCTGCATGAAGGGCCGCACCATGTATGTGGTGCCGTTCTCCATGGGGCCGCTGGGCTCGGACATCGCCCATATCGGCGTGCAGATCACTGATTCGGCTTATGCCACCGCCAATATGCGCATCATGACCCGCATGGGCCAGCCGGTGCTCGATATCTTGGGCTCGGACCGCGACTTCGTGAAGTGCCTACACTCGGTGGGCGCCCCCCTGGACGAAGGGGCCAAGGACGTCGCTTGGCCGTGCAATCCCGACAACATCACCATTTCCCATTTCCCCGAAGACCGGCAGATCTGGTCCTATGGATCGGGCTATGGCGGCAACGCTCTCCTGGGCAAGAAGTGCTTCGCGCTGCGCATCGCCTCGGTGATGGCCCGCGACGAAGGTTGGCTGGCCGAGCATATGCTGATCGTCGGAGTGGAAAGCCCCAAGGGTGAAAAGACCTATGTGGCAGCGGCCTTCCCGTCGGCTTGCGGCAAGACCAACTTCGCCATGCTGGTTCCGCCCAAGGGCTTCGACGGCTGGAAGATCTGGACCGTCGGCGACGATATCGCCTGGATCAAGCCGGGCAAAGACGGCAAGTTCTACGCCATCAACCCGGAAGCGGGCTTCTTCGGCGTCGCTCCCGGCACCGGCGCCTCCACCAATCCCAGCGCCATCGCCGCTTGCTCCAAGAATTCCATCTTCACCAATGTCGCCATGACCGATGACGGCGATGTGTGGTGGGAAGGCCTCAGCGACGAAGCCCCGGCTCACCTGACCGATTGGAAGGGCAAGGATTGGACCCCGGAGTCCAAGGACCCCGCCGCCCATCCCAACGCCCGCTTCACCGCACCGGTCAGCCAGTGCCCCAGCGTCGATCCCGATTGGGAGAATCCGGCTGGCGTTCCCATCTCCGCCTTCATCGTCGGCGGACGGCTGTCCAAGAATGCGCCGTTGGTGGTGCAAAGCTTCAACTGGGCGCACGGCGTCTATCTGGGCGCCACCATGGGCTCGGAGGCCACCGCCGCCGCCGTGGGCCAAGCCGCCATCCGCCGCGATCCCTTCGCCATGCTGCCGTTCTGCGGCTACAACATGGCGGATTACTTCAACCATTGGCTCAACATGGGCCGCGCGGTCAACAATCCGCCCCCCATCTTCCGGGTGAACTGGTTCCGTCGCGACGAGAACAACAAGTTCATGTGGCCGGGTTATGGCCAGAACATGCGTGTCCTGAAGTGGATCGTCGATCGCGTCCAGGGCAAAGCCCGCGCGGTGGAAAGCCCCATCGGGCTGGTCCCCAAGTATCAGGACATGGAATGGGAAGGCCTGGAATTCTCCCGCGACAAGTTCCAAGAGCTGATGCGCATCGACCGCGAGGCCGGTGTCAGCGATGCCCGCAGCCAGGAAGAACTGTTCGACAAGTTCTTCGACCGCGTGCCCAAGGAAATGCTGTTCGAACGTGAACTGCTGAAGTCACGCCTGTGGCGTGCTCCGGCAGTGTGGGAACTGGCGAGCGAGCGGCCATAAGGCCGCTCTCACTCGCCCGACTAATTCTGAGGCGACAAAGCCCCCTTCTCATCTTCGGGAAGGGGGCTTTGATTTGAGACATCGAGATCAAGCGCCGTATTGGGAACCACATCGCGGCCCACGACCTTGATGGGGGTGCGCCGATTGCTGGACCAAGCCCAGAACCGCAGCATCCCATCCGATCCGAACATCAGTCCCGCTTCGTTGCTGGTGACATCCCAACCGCCCCAAACATAAGCCAAGCCGGGCACGAAATTGGCGGGCTTGGTTCCAGCATGAGAGCCCACATAGGTCAAAATGCGCGATCCATCGGCCAGGGTTTCATCCCGTTCGGGCCGCCCCAGCGAGGCCACAGCCTGATCCACCGAGGTCCGACCAGGCTGCAACCGCGCCAAAGCCTGCTCATCCACATTGGCGCAAGCACTCAGCGCCATCATCCCGGCCAAAGCCAATACCCCACGCCTCATCACCCGCCCCTTTCGATATTCACCACCATAATGGCGGAACTGAACTGACAGGGCAATGATGCGAGATTCTCACCTAAAGTTGACAATGAACGGATTAAAGTTAAATATCGCTATCGTTAATATGTTCAAAGAGAGTCGCCATGCCAACGCAACGGCGCAGCCGTCAGAACCCCGCCGTCCGTGACTTCATCCTCAGGAATGTGGGGCGCCATCCTGATAGCATCGGCACACTGACAGCCCAGCATTTCGACCTGTCGCGAACCGCCGTCTCGCGCTACGTCAGACGATTGATCGAGGAACAACTGCTGACGGCCGAGGGCAATACCAAGGCCCGTCGCTATGCCCTTAAGCCGATCAGTGAGGAAGCATTCGAGATCAAGATTAATGCCCATGTGGAAGAGGGTGTGGTGTGGCATTTTCGTATTTTGCCTCACCTCAAGGGTATTCGGCAAAATGTGATTGATATCTGCCAGTATGGCTTCACCGAGATGCTCAATAACGCCATCGACCATTCGGCAAGCCCAACTGCCCTTCTTCATGTGAAAGTTACCTATGCGGACGTCACCCTAAGTGTCGTCGATATGGGCATCGGCATCTTCAACAAGATCCAACACGACTTCGGCCTCCTCGACATCCACAGCGCCCTACTGGAACTGTCCAAGGGCAAACTGACATC
>JAYTWE010000479.1:0-6235 GCA_043744055.1 Magnetospirillum sp. | reverse complement strand
CCGTCATCAACCAATACGCCGAAAAGAAATACAATTCGCTGGAACGCCGACTGGTCAAATCCGTCGAGGATGCCGAGACCGCCGAGCGCAGCAAGGTGGGCGACCCCATGCAGATGCTGGCCCATCAGCGCGCCATCGTCGACACCATGCGCCAGATTGCGGAATTGCAGCGCCAGACATCAACAGCGCGGGCTGAGCTGGCAGGATTGATGGGGATGCAATCAGTCATCGCCTTCAATCTGGCCGAGCTTCAAGACGATTCCTTCCTGACCGTCGCCGACCCCACCGAAACCATCGAGAATATGGAGATCGTCGCCCTGGGCAATCGCCCGGAATTAAAGAGCGAGGAAGCCCAGTTCCGCATCGACGTCCAAGACGTCCGTACCGAATTGCTTAAATCCCTACCGGGAATCGGTCCCTTCATGGGGGGGCATTACGATTCCAACACCTTCATCAAATACAATGCCTGGGCCGATGCCGGTCTGCATATGGCGTGGAATCTGGTGGATATGCTCAGTACGCCAAAGCGTATCGGACACGCTAAAAACGTGGCGGAAGTCACCCGCGCCCGCCGTCTGGCCTTAGGCATGGCAGTGGTGACACAAGTCCATGTCTCCGATCTGCAATACCGCCACTCGCTGAAGGAATATCGCCTGACCGAGCATATGGCCAGCATCGACCGCCGCATCACCGGCCTTGCCTCCAAGTCCAAGGCGGCGGGCAGCGGCAGCGCCATGGAGGAGATCAAGGCCGAGGCGGCGGGAATGCTCTCCACCTTGCGCCGCTTTATCTTGTATTCCGATTTACAGGGGGCCAAGGCCCGGCTCAACTCCGCCCTGGGCATCGACCCCGCTCCGCCGCCGGAATCCACCCCCAATCCCACTCCCACGCCCCCCTCGGAAACCACCCCGGACTCTGCCGCCAATGCCGCCCCGCCCGCGAGCTGACGCCCAGGGGCTGGACACCAATAATCTGGAGAGCGAAGCTCGGGCGATCTCGGCCTGTCTGCGCGGCTTGGGGCACTCCATCGCGGCAACGGCGCTCAGAGATTCCTATCGCATGGCCGAGGCCGACGGGGCGGAATCCTGCTGGATCACCGCCTTGTCACGCTATGGCTTCGCCGCCCATGTGGAATCCGGCGTCAACCCCGCCAAGCTTTCCGTGGATCTGTTTCCCTGCGTCCGTCTCGGCCCCGGCGAGGCGCGCGGGCTGGTGATGCCGCCCCCCGATGGCGACGCGGCGACCATGCTGTTCCTGCGCCCCCGCCTGGACAAGGAAGCCGCCACCCTCCCCACTTCGTGGCCCGCCCTGCTATCGTCCTGGCGACCCATGGTCATCCGTGCCGGTCTGGCGGGAATGCTGGCCAATGTGCTGGCGCTGGCTGGCCCCATCTTTTCGGCCCAGGTCTATGACCGGGTTCTGCCCCATGGTCTGCTGGATTCCCTGGCCGCCATGGCCGTCATGTTCCTGGCCGCCGCTTTATTCGAGCAGGTGTTCCGCCGTCTGCGCGCTCTCTTCGTGGAAGACGCCTTGCACGAAGGCAATGTGCGTCTGGCCATGGACATGCACCGCCGCATTCTGGAAACCCGGTTCGAGGGTGCGGCGGCTCCGTCGGGCCACCTGATGCGGCTGTTGCAAGACTTCGATTCCATCCGCGACGGATTCGGCGCGGCGGCGGTCTCCTTGTTGGCCGATTTGCCGTTCATGGCGCTGTTCCTGCTGGGCCTGTTCCTGTGCGATCCCATGATCGCCGTAGCCATCTTGGGGCTGAACCTGCTGGCCAGCCTGTCCACCATCTTCGCCATCCACCGCCAGCGTCTGCTGTACCGCGAGTTATCACGCGCCGCCACCCACAGATCCCAAGCGGCGCAAGAGAGCTTTTTCGACCCCGAGACGGTGCGCCGAGTCGGGGCCTCGGCCTATCTGCAAGCCCGGTTCCGCCAAGGCACCACGCTGTACGCCGCCGCCGCGCGGGCCATCCGCACGTTGTCGGCTGCGCGGGGTAATGTCTCCATGCTGGCCCAGAACATGGCCATGCTGCTGGCCGTCGGCCTGGGAGCCTGGCGAGCGGTGGAAGGCGGCATGAGCGCTGGTGTGATCCTGGCCGCCACCATGCTGGCCACCCGCTTCACCGGGGCCACCATGCAACTGATCTCGGTGGTGCCGCAGGCGTTGTCGGCCATCGCCTCGCTGGAAGCACTGCGCAGCGTCACCGGCCGCCCCACCGAACGTCCCGAAGGCTCGGCCATGATCCATCGGCCGGTAGCGCAAGGGGGGTTGGTGATCGACGGAATCTCCGCCCGCTATCCCGGCTCGCTCCACCCGATACTAGACGAAATATCCTTGTCGCTGGAGCCGGGCAACCGCCTTGCCGTGGTGGGGCCGTCGGGTTCGGGCAAGACCACCTTGGAGAAAGTTCTGTCGGGCATCATTCGCCCCACCACCGGACGAGTGATGCTGGACGGAGTCGATACGACCTTGATCGACCCATCCGATCTCAGACGCCATCTGGCGATCTGTCCGCAAAATCCACCGCTTTATTCTGGCACGCTGCGCAGCAATCTGTCCTTTGACGGCCAAGTCTCCGACGAGGACATGATCGTGATGATGAACAGCCTGGGAGCGGGCGGCATCATGCCCTTGGGCATGGGGTTGGATTTCGATGTGATCGAGGGCGGGCGCAACCTGTCGGGAGGCCAGCGCCAGATCGTCGCCCTGGCCCGCGCCCTGTTGCGCCACGCCCCGGTGACCATTTTGGACGAGCCCACCGCTCAATTGGACGAAGCCACCGAGAAGCGCGCCATCCAAGGTATCCACCACGCCATCGGTCGCCGCACCCTGGTCATCATCTCCCACCGCACCGCCGTCACCATGCTGGCGCCACGGATCGCGGTGATCGAGCGGGGTAAGCTGGTCCGTCTCGACCAACGCGCCCCCCCCTCTGCTCAGGGAGGGCAATGATGGCCGATCCCTCTGGCGTGGAGAGCTTCCGCAGCCCCATTCACGGCATTGCGCCCAAGCTGACGCCGCCCTCGGCCTCGTGGTTACTGCTGTGGTCGAGCTTGGCCTTCCTGGGCATGTTCGGCGCTTCCATGCTGCTGGAGCTTGACGAAGTGGTCACCGCCACCGCCCGCATCGAGCCGTCGGGGCAGGTTCGCCATGTGCAGCATTTCGAGGGCGGCACCATTCAAGACGTGCTGGTTCACGAAGGCAGCTTCGTGGGAGTCGGCGACATCTTGGTCCGGCTGATTAACTCCCAAGGAGCCCAGGATCTGGCGGATAAGCGTGCCCGCTGGGCGGCATTCCATGCCCGCTCCGCCCGCTTGAAGGCCGATCTGGACGGGGTGCGGGACATTCCCTGGCCCAAGGGCATTGATATCGACGCCGAGACCAAGCGCCGTGAAACCAGCATCCACGCCGAACGCCTTGGCCATCGCGGTCAGCAGGTCACCGTCATCCAGCGCGAGATCGAGCGCCGCCAGCGCGAGGTCACCGAGATCGAGACCAAGTCCACCGGCCTGACCCGCGCCCAAGCCAAGGGCGTCGAGGAGATGAAGATCAAGCGCAAAGCCTATGACGCCGGAGTGATCGGCAACCAGGAAGTGGTCAAGCTGGAACGCGAACAGCTGATGCTCGACACCGAAGTCTCCACCTCCCACGACACCATCTCTCGCCTGAAGGCGCAGCAGCGCGAAGCCGACGCCAAGCTATCCGAGTTTGAAAAAGGCTGGCGATCCGGGGTGCTGGACGATATCGGCAAGGTGGAAGCCGAGATCGCCGCCCTCAAAGCCACCATGGAAGTGGCCTCTGACCGGGAATCCCGCTCGGAAGTCCGCTCGCCCGTGCGCGGCGTGGTCAAGATGTCGTCCATCACCAGCGTCGGCCAAGTGGCGAAACCCGGCGACACCTTGATGGATATCGTTCCCCTGGACGATGCCCTGGTGGTGGAAGCCAAGGTGCCGCCCCAAGATATCGGCCATCTGCGCGAAGGACTGCCCACCTCCATCCGCCTCTCCGCCTATGACCAGTTCCGCTTCGGCCACCTGAACGGCCGGGTGATGATGGTGGGTGCCGATTCCATCGAGGAAACCAAGGGGGCGACCAGCACCACCTATTATAAAGTCCTGATCCACGCGGAAAAAGGCGTGCTGACCGATGCTAAGGGTAAGGAATTCCCAGTGCGCTCGGGCATGGCGGGAACCGCCTCCATCGTCATCGGCCGGAAATCTATCTTCCGTATGGTTTTCGACCCATTGCTCCGCAATGAAATGATTTTTTCATTGAGTTCGTTCAAACTGGTTTGGCCCGGCAGTCACGGACTCCCCATGTCTGGCCCGGCCACGCAGTGATCGCAGGGTAGAACACCATGCATATCAGTCCGTCGCAGGCACCCGTCGCCCAATCCATCGCAACTCCGGTCGCCGATACCAATCCGGCTGCCGGGGACAAACCCGCAGTCGTGGTCATCGGCAAAGTGCTGCAAGTCCAGGGCGACGCCTGGATCATCCATGACGGCCAGAAGATTCCCGCGACGGCCAATGCGCCGCTGATCCAAGGCGATTCGGTGGAAACCGCCCAAAGAGCCCAAATCTCCCTGGTCTTCGCCGACCGCTCCACCTTCGCCCTGAAGGATAAGGGGCTGGTGGGGCTGGACGAGTTCTCCTACGACCCCGCCACCAAATCCGGGCACGCGACCCTCCTGGTGGCTAAGGGCGGCTTCAGCTTCGTGTCGGGCGATATCGCCAAGACCCAGCCCGATGCCGCCCGTCTGGCCACCCCGGTCATGACCATGGGTATTCGCGGCACCTCCGTGGCCGGAACGGTGGGAGCCGACGGCGAGACCTCGGTCGCTCTGCTGCCCGATCCCGATTCCAATTTCGTCGGTGAAATCTCTGTCGGCAAGACCGGCGGCGGCGGCGAGACCTTCACCATCAATTCCGCCGGAGCTGGCATCATCGGCGCCACATCGGGCGGGTCGTGGTCGGTCAGCGCCAATGCCGGGGCATCCGTGGCCGCCTCGATCCCCGCCGCCGTGCCGCCGCCCGCCAGCCCTCCTCCCCTTCCCGCCGCGCCGACCGGAACGGGAGGAACAACCGGTGGTGCCGCAGCAGCGGGAACCAATGCCCAGGCCGCTGCTCCAGCGGGTCCGGCGGCTCCGACGGCTCCGGCCAATACAACCACGGGCGAGACCGGACAGCCGCCGGTTACCGCCGCCGAGCCTGTCCCTCTCCCGCCGCCTCCCGTGGAAGCCAAAGTCGGACTTCCCGCTGATGCCGGAGTAAAAACCGGGCCGGTGGATGCGGGTCCGGGACCGGGTCCAGGACCTGGAAATGGTCCCAATCCCGGTTCGGGAAATCCCATCGGCAACACCAATCATGCGCCGACATCGGACGCGGTCTCGCTGGGCGCTCATACCGCCAGCGCGGCCTTCTCCATCACCAAGTCCACCCTGCTGGCCAGCGCCCATGACGCCGACAACGATGCCCTGACTCTGACCAATTTCAGAAGCAATCACGGCACCGTGGTCGATAACGGAACCACGGTCACCGTCACCCCCACATCGGGCTATACCGGTCCGCTGGAGGTCCTCTACGACGTCACCGATACCAAGCCCGGCGGAACCGTCACCGCCACCGCCACCGCCACCATGACCGCGCCGGCCAACAACGCGCCGACTGTCAGCGGCGCCGCGACGGGGACCAATGGTTACGGCAATCATCAGATCACCTTCACCAAGGCCCAGCTGTTGGCCAACGTCACCGATCTTGATGTCGGCGACACCCTGACGGTCGGGGTTGTCACCACTCCGAGCGGAACCGTGGTGGATAACGGCAACGGCACCTACACCTTGACGCCCACCGCCAATACCAGCGGGGTGGTGACGCTCAGCTATACGGTTAGCGACGGGAATGGCGGCACTGTCGCCGATACCGCCACCCTGACCTTGGCCGCCAACCCGATCAATGTGGGGATAGGCGGGGGCACCGGCACCGCCGGAACCGGCTTGACGATCACCGGCTCGGTCAGCGCCAGCGACAACGCCGGCGACAGCTTCACCTATGCTCTGGTCGGAACCGATGGCGGCGCAGCCCATGGCACGGTGTCGATCAATTCCGCCAATGGTTCTTATAGTTATGTCCAGTCGGACAGTACGCCCAGCACCGACACTTTTCAGGTCATCATCACCAATCCCGACGGCTATTCCAAAACGACCACCGTTACGGTGACCGAGAGC
>JAYTWE010000478.1:0-4761 GCA_043744055.1 Magnetospirillum sp. | reverse complement strand
CGACAATGTGACGGGTCTTCACTTCGCGATCATCGAGAAGGTCGTGCCGAGCCTGAACAAGACTAGCAGCCACCACGGCGACGACTCCCAACAAAGCCGTCGCCACGATCAGGCGTAACCTGACGGAAATTCTCATACCCCCCCCTTGCTTCACTTGAGAAGGGCCTTCAGGCGCTTCATCGTGCCAGCTCATTATATTTTTATGACACTGGCTTAAGCTACAGGGTTAAAACGGTCAAATGCCCATTACACCGTCACCACCTCTGAGGTATAGGGTGGCCCAGACATAAGTATTAGCTATGCCAATTGGTCTGGGATGGTGAAGTGAAAACGGCTTCCAATACCAGGAGTTGACTCAACCCAGATCCGACCACCATATCGGCCAACCACACGTTTACAAACGGCAAGGCCGATACCGGTGCCTTCGGTCTCATCGCGCGCTTGAAGCCGCTGGAAAATCTGGAAGATGCGGTCGTAGTATTGCGGCTCGATGCCAAGTCCATTGTCCTCGATGCGAAACTCCCAGCAAGATTCGTTCCGGGCCACCGTCACCTTGATACGTGGGGGACGGTCAGGATGGCGGTACTTGATGGCGTTTCCGATCAGGTTTTGGAACAGCCGGACGAATTCCACCTCGTCGACGCGCAAGGATGGCATCTCGTCAGGAATACTGACCCCAGCTCCATACTCCTCCATAGTCAGGGTCAGATTACCCAGAGCGGTGTCAAGCGCCGGCCCCAGCGGCACCGGCTCTTTGGGAAGAGCATTGCGGCCGATTCGCGAATAAGCCAGCAGATCAAGGATCAGATGATCCATGCGCTGGGCGCCTTCCATGGCGAAGGAGATAAATTCCCGCGATTCATCGTCCAGCTTGTCGGCGATGCGGCGTTCCAGCAGGCCGAGGAAGCTATTGACCATGCGCAAGGGCTCGCGAAGATCATGACTGGCCACATAAGCGAACTGTTCCAGATCCGAATTAGAGCGTTCCAACTCGGCTGTCTTCTGCTCCAGTTCCGCTCGGATTTTTTTGCGGATGGTGATGTCGCGCGTGATGCCGCGATGACCGATAACGGCTTCCGATGGACTGGTGATGGGGGTGATGCTCATCTCGGTCTGAATCGCCTGGCCATCGGCAGCCAGGATAGCGATTTCCAGACGCCGGACGCCGTCGGACAAGGCCGCCCGGACCCGCGCCGCATCCTCGGGCCGACACAAATCCACCAAACCTCGCGATATCAGGCTTTCCGGCAGGACCCCCAGCAAATCGACACAGCGCGGGCTGACATAGGTAAAACGCCCCTCGGCATCGGTTTCCCAAATCAGATCGGAAATATTTTCCACCAGATTACGGAACTTCTGTTCGCTGACCCGAAGACGCCCCTCTCCCTCGCGAAGTGAAGCCGCCATGGCCTCGGACCGGGCAAGCTCCGCCTCCAAACACTTGCGGCTGAGATAGAGTTCGAGAAAGACAATGGCCTTGGAGCGTAAAATAAAATCGTCCACCGGCTTTTGAATATATTCCACCGCCCCGACGCTATAGCCCCGCTTGCGATGAACCTCGTCCGAGTAAGACGCGGTGACGAAGATCAGGGGAACCTGCGCCGTCCGGGGCTCGCCACGCATCAGCTCCGCCAGCTCATAGCCGTCCATGCCCGGCATATCCACATCCAGCAAGATCAGGGCGAATTCATGATCGAGACAAAGAGCCAGGGCGTCATTGCCATTGCCCGCCGCGATAACCTCGGCATCAAGCTTGCTCAACACCTTGCGCATGGCCAAAAGATTAGCGGGCCGATCATCGACGATAAGAATTTTAGGCGGAGAAACGGTCATGACAAGGAAGCTCTTCCGCTAGAGGTACACAGCGAGGTGATCATGAAGCCGATGCGATCAGGAGGAACGATCCAATCGACGCCTCCCCTATCAATGGCGGCTTGGGGCATTTCAGGCGCGAAGGCGCCAAGAGGCTCTTGAACCATGCAAAGACCGCCAGCAGACCTGACAGCCGACATTCCCACCGCTCCATCGGCATTGGCGCCGGTCAGCAGCACCGCCACCAAACCACGTCCCCACGCCTCGGCGGCAGCAATCATGAATACGTCGATTGAGGGGCGGGCGTTATTGACCTTGGCATCCACCGACAGGGAAAACGTGTGATCCGCCTCCACCAGAAGATGATAATCCGCCGGAGCGAGATAGATGGTTCCCGCCTTGGCTTTGCACCGCTCTTCGGCCTCGATCAGGGGCATGCGGCAGCCTCTTCGAAGGGCATCAATCAAATAACCACCGCCAGCCGTCCCCACATGGGAGATCACCACCACCGGAACCGGAAAGTCCGTCGGCAAGGCGGGAAGTATCCTATGAAGAATATCAATCCCTCCCGCCGAGCATCCGATAATCACGGCCTGAGGAGAGCCTGGAATGCCTGTTGAATTCACGCCCCCACCGCCTGTTTCTTATAAAGCCGGAGATCGGCATTCACCGACATGAAGTGCGGCGCGGCAGACGAGAAAGCCACGTTCTCCTTGGTGCCCAGGCAAAGAAAGCCGCCCCGTGACAAACTGGATTCGAACAGACTCAGAACCCGGTCTTGCAAATGCCTGTCGAAATAGATCAAGACATTGCGGCAGATCACCAGATTGACTTCGCAGAAGACTCCATCCGACACCAGATTATGGTGGGCAAAGGAAATGCGGTCCTTGATGGCGGCATCAATCTTGGCGAAGCCGTAGCCGAGATTGAAATAGGAGGCCAAGGCCTTCTGCCCCCCAGCCTTCAGGTAGTTCTCCGAATATTTCTCGATCAGCTTGGCGGGGAATATGCCGTCCTCCGCCTTGGCCAGCGCCACGTCGTTGATGTCGGTGGCATAGATTTGGGTCTTGTGCAGCAGCCCCGCCTCTTCCAGCAAAATGGCCAAGGAATAGACTTCCTCGCCGGTGGCGCATCCCGCCTGCCAGATGTTAAGCCGGGGATAGGTGGCAAGCACCGGCAGCAGATTTTCACGGATCGCTTTGAACACCATGGGATCACGGAACATCTCGGTCACGGGAACCGACAGACCGGAAAGAATCTCCGGCAGCAACGCCTCTTCGTACAGCACTCTGGGAACAAGTTCAGCGATGGTGGCGCAGCCCAGTTTCTGGGCCAGTCCGGCCATCCGACGCTTCAGTAAAGCCCTGGCATAGCCGCGAAAATCATAGCCGTGACGCCGGACCAAAGCCTCCAGGACCAAATCCAGTTCGATGCCATGGATGCTGTTAGACCGTGTCGGCATCAGCCCTCTCCGTCAACTGAGCCGCCATGAGGGTCATCAATCCATCCACATCGACCGGCTTGGCCATATAATCATCGGCTCCGGCCTGGAGGCATTTAACCCGATCGCCGCTCATGGCCTTAGCGGTGAGCGCGATGATGGGAAGCCGGGTGAACCGGGGATTCTGGCGAATTTGGCTCATGGTCTGATACCCATCCATACCGGGCATCATGATATCCATGAGCACCAGATCAATCCGATCCTGCCCTTCCAGCTGCTTCAGAGCCTTGGCGCCGTCTTGAGCGATCAGCACCTTCAACCCCTTGGACCGCAGAACCTTGGAGAGGGCGAAAGCGCTGCGCATATCGTCATCGACCACCAGAACCGTCTTACCCGCCATCCCCCGACCCTGCGATGGGGAAAGAGGAGCCATCACCGGCCGATCAAGCCCGATACTGGCTTCGACGCTGTGCAGGAACAGGCTGACCTCGTCCACCAGACGATCGGCGGAGCGACTGCCCCGGATCACGATACTGTCGGTGAATTCACGGATGCGCAGGGTCTCGTCATGAGACAGCTCCACCGCCGAATAGACAATAACGCAAGGCGAGTCCAACCGGTCATGGGCCAAGCGTTCCAGCAGCTCGATACCATTCATATCGGGAAGGGCTGGATCAAGAATCATGCAATCAAATTTATGATTTTGAAGCAATGCCAAGGCGGCGGCTCCACTGCCACATACTAAAATATCCAAATCGAGCGTTCCGAGCGTGCTCGTCACCGCTTCCACCGATTCAAGATCGCCATCCACCAGCAACATCCGCTTCCGCCCAGCCGATCCCACCTGGAGCAGTCGCTCAAAAACCTCTTCCAACTGTTCCTTGGCCGCGGGCTTGGAGAGAAAGCCCACCGCCCCCAATTCCTTGGCCTGCAAATGCCGATCGGCGGCCGAGATCACATGAACCGGAATCGCAGCGGTTGCCGGGTCGCCGCGCAGAGCTTCGATCACTCCCCAGCCATCGAGTCCCGGCAAGCCGATATCGAGCACAATTCCGGTCGGGTGATGGCGGCGCGCCAGCTCAACCCCTTCGGGGCCGCTGGCGGCGGCAAGGGTCTTGAACCCCCGCTTCTCCGCCAGATTGCAAACGATGGAGCGAAACACCGGATCGTCTTCCACCACCAGCAACACCGCCCCGGCAACGGAACCGATAGGGGGGAGAGAAAGAGGTCGCGGCTCTGGGGCGGCAACCGGACTCGCGGGCATGCAAGGCGGGCCGACAACCAGAGGAATCAGCAAGGTGAAGGTGCTGCCGCTCCCCGCCGCGCTTTTCACCACGACGTCGCCTCCCATCAATCGCGCCAGCTGGCGTGAAATGGTCAGGCCTAAGCCGGTGCCGCCGTAATGGCGCGCACTGCCGCCATCCACTTGTTCAAAGGCGCGGAAGATGCGGCTCTGGTCGGCGGCGTCAATACCGATCCCACTATCGGTAACCGCCAGTTCCAGATAA
>JAYTWE010000477.1:0-9209 GCA_043744055.1 Magnetospirillum sp. | reverse complement strand
CAGCGTCTTGGAGCTCAGCCACGGTAAACACTACCTCACCTTTGAGCCCCCGCCCCTGGCCACCCAAATCGAATTCAGGGGTGTTCGATGGAAAGCGGCCCATTTGGTTCTGGAGATCACCGGGATATCCGGACGTTCGCTTCCCTGTAATTTTTTGTCCTATTCCCATCCCGCGGAAAGATCGCTCAAAGGCCACGACGTCCCCGTCGGTCTGATTCGCAAGCCCGCTCGGCGATCCCAGGTGGGCCCTGAACGGCCTAAAATTCGCGACCCGGAGATTGACCCCGAGGCAGGAAGCCGAAAGGACAGGAACCAACGCGCCGTGGTGGCTGGCCAGACGCTCGGACGTTTCACAAACGATGTTCCAATCAGCAAGGTCAGGCTCCCCAAGCTCGCCAAGGCCACAGGACATGACCCATTGCCCCAGGACTCGGCTGAGCCCACGCCAGCCCCCTCAGTTCACCGTCATCATCACATTCGTGATCGCAAGCGTATGCCGGTCAGCGTCGGGCCGGAAGCGACTCGGGACGGATTGCCGCCCATCGAATTCACCCTCCTGGAACGAGCCGATTGGAGCCATGCGGGCGAAGCCGACTGGCTGGTGGAAGTGGTCCGCCGCATTGCCCAGGAATATCCCGAATTCCAGGTGTCCATGTCGCTGTGCCTCATAAAGGATGGACGCACCTTCTCGATGGCCAACGATCAACGCCGATCCTGCCTGGTGGCACTCTTCCGCCTGCCTGACCGGCCGCCGGTCATTCTGCTGGATGTGGACCATTCTGGCATCACCGCCCTGGCGGGAATGATGCTCCGGTACCAAGCTGAATGCCCTCGTCGACCGGAATGGCAAGTGGGACAGGAAAGCCGAGACCGGCCTGCCCGACTTCGTCACCTGCCGCCGCCTTCCCAGGGTCCTGAGGCTGCAAGGAAAGCGTTCAACCCGCAAATTCCTCGATCTCTGGACCGACCGATTGGTAGAGCGAATATGGGGTGGTCCGGAGCAGAAGGGCTGACGCCATTTCGGGCTTATTTCCGCCCCCCCTTTCCGGACATAGTTTCCCGTCTTTGGGGATGTTCCGCCAACGTTCTATATTTTCTTGCGCACTCATCCAGAACCTGATAATCAGCATATATAGGGGGCACATATCAACGTAGGCGCGAGATATTGACATGACGGCCGCGAACAACATTCATTCCCTGCTGACCGGAAAAACCGGCGCGTTTATTGATGCGCTCAATCCGTCCGATGCGGTCCGGGACAAAATTCTGGGTGCCAGACGCGATATTCGCGGTCATCTGCGGGATCGGTTCGATAAGCTGAGCAAGGATGCCTCGGCCCAACAGGCTTGGGGCTTGCTTCCGAATAGCGTCAACGTCGTGCAACCCCTGCGCCTGCGCCCGTTGTTCTTTACCCAGGGGTCCTATGCCTACAAGACCTGGAATGCCCCTGCCCATTCTTCTCAGGAAATCGACCTGGACGACGGACTCTATCTCCCCATCTCGGCATTCGAGAACGCGGGGAATCCGCGGCTGGCCAGCGCCGCCCTGTTTGCCGTCGTCGATGAGATGCTGGCCGAGTTGTGCCGGGTAAAGGGATGGCGATTGGCCACTGATAAGAAGACCTGTTGCCGCGTCCATCTGGGGTTCGGCGCCCATATCGATATCCCGCTCTATGCGGTCCCAGATGAAGATACCCGGCTGCTGGAGAAGGCGACGGCGGCCTATAACTTCCGAACCGCCACCGGAAGTATCTGCTTGGCACAAGCCTTCGACGCCCAGCCCGAGCTCGTCCGGCTGGACAGCGACAAGGTCTGGTTGGCCCATCGGGCCACGGGCTGGGAGCAGTCCGACCCCCGCAAACTTCACGATTGGTTCGAATTACAGGTCAAGGATTACGGCATCCAACTGCGTCGAACCTGCCGCTACGTCAAGGCTTGGCGGGACTGGCACAGCAAGGACAGTCCCCTGTCTTCCATCGCCATTATGGCCCATGTCGTCAATGCATTCCGGCAGGACGAACCCATTGCCGGGCGTGATGATCTGACGCTGCTGGCCGTCGCGGAACGGTTATCGACGTCTCTGGCTGAGCCAATCTCCAACCCTGTCAGCCCGAATCAACTCCTGGATGGCTCGTTGGGCGACGCAGAACGGATACATGCCCTGAAAGCCGCCCGGCAATGGCACACCGAGATTTCCAAATCCATGACGGAGATTTTTGACGCGAGCCGGGTGATCGAGACATTGCGCTCGCAATCAGCATTCGGCCCCCGCATTCCTTACTGGCCCCACGAAATCACCATTGAGGCAGCCGAAAAGGCCGTGATGTCGATCGCCCCTGCGGTATTGCCGACCCGGGAAATTCCCAACAGGTCAGTTTCCGGTTGAAATGGGCGTAGAGGCGGACCTTCGACGGGCACTCAAGGCAAGGGGCTTCATACCTGACGATACGGTCACCACTCACCGGGCGTATCTGGGGGAGTTGACCACCGTCGGCCTGAAGATCCCTGTCCGCCTCGACATCGTCGACCCTGAGTTCGTCACTCTCCCGATCATTACCCTACTTGATCGACCAGGGCGCTTGGCCGAACCCTTACCCCATATTACTCAGGACAACGCACTCTGCTATCTCGACGCCCGGCTTTCGGTCCTGGACCCGTTTGATCCGCTGGGGATGGTTGGGTCCTGCCTGAAGAAGGCCGAAGATCTTCTCACCGAACTGGTCACCGGAAAGAGTGATGCGGATGCGGTGCGAGAATTTCCCACCATGTGGTTTCCCGAGAGCCTCGCGCTGGTCGACTTGCCCGATGGGTTTACCGGCAAAGCCGAGATTCAGTTATTTTATAGCAAGGCCGGTGAGTACCGGATCATCGTCGCGGCCACCACCGAGGCGATGCGAACGGCGATGGCCGCCTGTGGTTTCGATAAGGAAAGCAAGGGCCCTCCGCTTCGAGTGCAGGTGTATGGCCTGGACAAACCTCTTACTGCGGCGGGAGTGTCCTGGCCACCTCGAAGCGCCCAGGACCTGTGTCGCTGGCTTAGGCCCTCCCATCCTGCCGTCGCGACGGCAATAGAGAATGACATTGTCCCCTCCATGAAGGGAGACCGGGGCCGGGCCGTGATATTGCGCGCACCCAACGGGATGGTTGGCGCGACATTCGACGTCCCGAAATTCCTTGATACCGTTGAATTCAGAGCCCGCCGCAAGCCGGTACTCCGAGCCTTTCGGCAGAACGAAGCCAACTGGAAACTTGTCCGCGTCTCCTGCCTGAGAATGGATCGGGCATATATTTATGGACGCAGCCTGGGGGATGGCATGCTGACGCTGGAGGGCAAGAAAATTCTTCTGGTGGGCTGTGGCAACATTGGTGGTTTTCTCGCCGCCCAATTGGCCAAGGTGGGAGCCGGATCCAAGGGGCGGCTGATGCTGGTCGACCCAGACATTCTCTTGGCCGAGAATATCGGACGCCATCTTCTCGGGCTTCCCGCCATGCTGCGATACAAAGCCGAGGCCTGCCGCGACTATTTGCTCCAGCAGATGGGGGCAATCACGGTCGAGGCCTTCGCCGGAGATGTTCGCGATCTGAAAAACACTCTGGCTGGCTATGACCTGATCATCGACGCCACCGGAGAGGAGGCGATTTCCCTTTGGCTCAATCAACGCCGTATCGAGGCGGTCCAGGCCGGAAAGCGCTTTCCCCCCATCCTCCATCTGTGGCTGCATGGGGCAGGCAGTGCGGCGGTCGGCTTCCTCAACCTTGCGCCCGAAGCGGCGTGTTACAAATGCCTGCGGCCAGTCTATGGCGGCCCATGGCGTTATGATCCACTGAAAGAGGATGTGGCGGAAAAAGAACTCGTGCTGCAGGCCTGCGGTGACGGCACCCATATCCGCTATCCTGTTTCCGCCTCCGGCTATGCGGCTTCTTTAGGATTGGAGATGGCGATGGACTGGTGCAAAGGAACACCGAAACCTCTTTTGCGCAGCCGCCAGATCAACCGAGCGGTCGCCCGCGCCAATTTCGACAGCCACCCGGAACGCCACAAAGATTGCCTGTCATGCAAGCACCTCTTGTCGTCACCAATCCCCTCGGTACCGGCCTGATTCTGATCGGGGCGCCCGTGATTGAGCGGATGTCGCGATACCGCCAGATCGGGTCCGCAGACCGCGAGGCTGGCGGCGTTTTGCTGGGCAGTCTGCGAGGGCCTCATATGGAGGTGTCCGGCTGCACGGAACCGCTCAGCGGCGACAAGCGCTCACGAATGCTGTTCGACCGTTGCGATCCAAGGCATGTCGCCGCCGTTCGCGCCAGCATGTCGGATAGCCGAGGTACCATCGGCTATATCGGTGAGTGGCACACCCACCCGGAACGCTCACCACAGCCTTCGGGCCTGGATCAGACCAACTGGCGTCACCTATTGTCCCAGGCGGGCCATCGTCTGGTCTTCGTCATCGTCGGCACCGAGACCTCGTTCATCCACGCCATGGAATAGCGTCACACCGGTACCGAAGCTTCGGGATCACGGGAAATCCGCTTGACCCGCAGCAAACCGGCCGTGTTGAGCCCCTTCTGCCAGTTCCGGTCGGTCCACACCACCCCCTCCAATATGGGTTCGCCCCCATCCAGTCCAATTTCAAGTCTTGCAGCCCCACGATGATGAGCCGAGTCAGTGGCAACGGCATCCGGGGTGGAATTCTCGAAAATATAGGAAATGGCGTGAGGGTCACCATCACGGCCTCGCTCCGGCATAACGCTGAGCGTCCGGCTATTGGAATAGCGGTTGTCCGTCTCCATGCGGACGTGAATCCGGAACCACCCGGCGCGAATCCGCAGGGTCATGGGCACGCTTTGCCGGTTGAATAGTTCAGATGGAGCGAATGGATCAAAAGCTGGAATCTCGCCCTTCGCCGCCTTGGCCATGCGCTCGATAACCTGCCAGTTGGAAGACAGGCTGCCCCGCCACGTGCCATTCAGGTCGGGGTAGACCCAACGATTGAGCCTGGGAAAAGCATCCCAGGCTCGCCGCCACAGCCCCCAATTGGAGCCAAATACCACCAACAAGCCGATGGTAAGGGTGATGGCAAGGTTGGCCTGCTTCAGCAGTGTCTCGGGCCAGTCCGCCATGCTCAGCCCGGCGAAAATGGCCAAGCAGAGACCGAGAACGATCCTTAGAACGGCCTGCCAATGGAATGCCGAGATCATGGTCCGACTCCTCCTTGCCTCAGAACAGCTTAACTGGCCTAGCCACCGGAAAGCGAGATGCTGTATGCAAAGCCCTGCCATTGGGGGCGCCACAATCTGATAATGGTTAAAGCCACCCCAATAGACCAGACCGGCAAAAGGTAGCCTGTCACGGGAGAGCCGGCCAGGGCCCAACCGAAGATCCAATGAAGAACATTTTGACAACGATCCGCAGCGTTCTTATCATGTTCCTATTGCCGGCCCCGGCTGGGCGCGAAAATAGGTTGACATTACAACCCTAAATAAGGGATTCTGCCGAGAGCCGCGGATGTCCGCGGATATTTGACTACAACCGCGGAATCCTGCGGGGGAGACTCGGCCCATGGGTAAGGACGGTAAGAACGCCAGGCGGATCACCACCACCTTCACCGTGGAACAGCGAGAGGCGTTGGATCGCCTTTCGAAGGCGAACAAGGTCGAAGTCGCTTGGCTGATCAAGCGGGCGGTGGATGACCTCATAGAGAAAGCCGAGGGCGGCCCATTACTGCCGTTCAAGTAAACACGCGGGAGAGGCAAATGCGCAGCGTCGAACTTTTCAGCGGTTGCGGCGGACTTGCGCTTGGTACTGCGCGAGCTGGCTTCGAGCATGCTCGCATGGTCGAGTGGAACGCCGGCGCCTGCGCCACCTTGGCGTTCAACAAGGCCAGGGGCGTTAAACACGCACGTGACTGGCCGTTCATCCAAGGCGATGTGCGAGAGGTCAACTGGTCAGAGGTAAGCGGTGAAACTTGGCTTGCCGCAGGGGGGCCACCTTGCCAACCGTTCTCGATCGGCGGCAAGCACAAGGGCAACAATGACGCCCGCGATATGTGGCCGGAAGCCATCCGTGCCGTGCGGGAATTGCGCCCTCGCGCGTTCCTGTTCGAGAACGTTCGGGGCCTCGCCCGCCCGGCTTTCGCCGACTATCTCTCGTGGATCAAAGCGCATTTGGCGGTTCCTGGTGTCGCCCGATGGGAAGGTGAAAGCCATGCGGCCCATTTGGAGCGCTTGTCACACTTCATGGGACGCGCCGAATACGATGTGATCGTGGCTAAGGTCAATGCCGCCGACTTTGGCGCCGCGCAGAAGCGCCACCGTGTGGTGGTCGCGGGCATCCGGCGCGACCTCGGTATCGCCCTGGAGGGGCCTTCCCCCACACACTCTCGCGATCGCCTTCTCTGGGACCAATGGATTTCAGGGGAATATTGGGTCCGACACGGAGTGCGGATGCCAACCGGCGGCCCATCAGCCGACGCCGACCGCCGCGTTGTCGCACGTTTGCGTTCCATCGATAAGCGACCGATAGAGACCGCCTGGCGAACGGTGCGGGACGCGATCGTTGGCCTGGGAGAGCCGAACGGAGCGAACAATCATATCCGCCAGGATGGCGCCAAGGTCTATCCCGGCCACACCGGCAGTCCTTTGGACGAGCCGGCGAAGGCCCTCAAGGCAGGCGACCACGGTGTGCCCGGTGGCGAGAACATGATGGTGCGCGACGACAGATCTGTCCGGTATTTCACCGTTCGCGAGGCCGCGCGCCTTCAAGGCTTGCCTGACGACTGGTCGTTCCCATCGTCGTGGAGCGAAAGCATGCGACAGCTCGGTAACGCAGTCCCCGTCGAGCTTGCCCACGCCCTGGGCGAGTGGATGGCCAGGACGCTCAACGGCGCACACCCTACACAACGGGCTGCCTGATAACTGCACATTACGCAATTTACACTTGCGGCCATTCTAGTGTTAATGGATACCCTTGGGCACTTGCTCAAGGAGAGGGTATGATCACTCCGTTCAATCCACTGGATGTCTCGAACATTGGTGTGACCCTGGCCATCGAACTGTTGCAACAGCCTGGCCATACCTTGCCCCCTGAGCATAAATTTCCCGGCGCGGGTATATACGCGATCTATTATCATGGACCATTCGAACCCTACGCTCCCGTGGCATCAGCCAATGCCGAGCGCCTTAGAATCCCGCTCTATATTGGCAGTGCTGTTCGTGAAGGCGCGAAATTAGGCTTTAAGAGCACTCCAGAAAGGGGCGCGCGCATTCACTCGCGATTGCAAGATCACGCCTCGTCAATCAGGCAGGCCAACAACCTCGATATCAACGACTTCAGCTGCAGATATCTCGTTCTGGACGATGCCTTCATTCTCCTCGCGGAAAGCGTTCTGATCGGCATATTCCGCCCTATTTGGAACGGGATGGGCTTTGGCAGCAAGGTTGTTGGTGTTTTCCGGATGGGGGGATCTGCCTCCCCCTGGGATACGCTTCACCCTGGACGAGACGGCCGACCAGCTGCGCCGCAGGAAATGGAGATGGCTGTGCAAACAAAAGTCGCCACCCAACTTGCCAAGGCTGGTTTGAGGCCAACCAATGACGAGGGGTTCGCCCGGATGTATGATCGTATCGTCAAATTCATTTGACCATGCTGGCCAGAGATACCGGAGCCACGCTTGCCGAAGAACCGGCGTGCCCTTACGAGATCGGAGGTTATGGCGCGTGTCCGAGCCAAGGACACGAGGCCAGAGATGGCTGTTCGACGCGCGCTATGGGCCGTTGGTTTTCGATATCGCCTACATGACAAAGGCCTTGCCCGGACACCCGGACATCGTATTTCCAGCCAAGCGTATCGTCGTCCTTGTCCATGGCTGCTTTTGGCATGGCCATGAAGGCTGATCTCGCCGTTGAGACGCTCGATGGGATTGGTCGAGTGCAACGTGGTGCGATGGGCTGCGGGGAAAGTCATATAGGCCAGCACATCGGTCTCGGCCTCATCCATCAGATCGGCGAGTTTCGGTACCCTGGGGCGGAGTTGATCGGCGACCTGGCGCCATTTTGGGCGCTGGCCGCCTTGGCGTGGTCCTGGGCGAAGGCGGAGACGACCCGTCGCCTCTGCTTGCCCGCATGGGCCAGGACGTTGCGCATGAAGTGGACGCGGCAGCGCTGCCAGGTGGCGCACAGCACCTTGGACACAGCGGCCTTGATGCCCCTGTGGGCATCGGATATCCCAGTCACGCTCGCGGTAGCCGTTGCGATGGACAAGACGCTGCTCGGGATTGCGCTCGCCATGGTCGGCGCCGGTCAGGGTCGCGACTTCCAATTCCATCAAGCGCCGTACCGAGGTGGTCGGCATCTTCCCCAATGAAGACGCCATCACCCGTCTGATCGGGGCCACTCTGCTGGAGCAGAACGATGAGTGGACTGTACAGCGCGCCCGCCACATAACCCTGGAAACCGTCGTTCCCCTGAGCGATGATCCCCTGGTGAGCCTGCCGCCCGTCGCGGCAGCCTGATCAATCCGGCCAAGCCCGCCGGAGATCAAACGCCGACAGCGCTGTTACACCAATCCAAGGGACACGATCCTTTGAGCGCAAATAATTTTTGCGGAGGTATCTGCTGGAGGCCGTAGTCACCGACCTGAGCGCTGAAAACATTCTGGCTCACACCAATTTGGAGGCCGGAACAAAAGGCGTTGATCTTGGTGCTTTGTTTAAGGACCGCTCGACAACGATTCTAATGCCCCAAATGGCGTGCCACAGGCCACCATCGACAAGGTCGGGAGCTACAGCACCGGCTCCTTCGCCCAGGTGATGGATCTGGCCGCCCCCAATGACCTCACCCGAAGCTTCGGGTGAGGTCATTGGGATTGTTGTCGTCTGGCGACAAGGAAGGAGGACCTGACTCGATAACCACCAGAACTAAGCCCGCCTCTGTCCCGATTAATCTTTCCTATTCTGGGTGCTGGAAAGCTTGCCATCCAATTGCTTCAAATCGGTGACATAGTTCTTCGACCATTCGGAGGTCTCGCCCCCCAGAAGTTCCCAGAGCCTGCGAATTCCATCGCGGAGAATCCCGATGCGCAACCGGGTTAGCTCCTCTTTATTCTCAAATTTTTCACCGGCAACCGTTGCCCAGCGCATTTGAATTTCGTCATGGGCCTGCAGCAATTTCATGGCCGTCCCGCCGGTTCTAATCCAGGCGGCGCTTTTTCCG
>JAYTWE010000476.1:0-2049 GCA_043744055.1 Magnetospirillum sp. | reverse complement strand
AGTTGGAATGGCCGGTTCCCGGCGCAACCTGACAGGAACTCAAGACGGAGAGGGAGAGCAGAGCGGAAAGAGCAATGGTTGGACGGCGCATGGGTGCCTCGATGCCTGAAAGCGACGATCCCATGATGATAGGGAGTCTATGCCCAAGGGCAAGGGGGCGATAGAATTGCCTCCATGCAGACTCATTTACCCACCCTTCGCCAACTCCGCTATCTGGTCGCCTTAGCCGAACATCACCATTTCGGGCGTGCGGCAGAGGCTTGTTCCGCGACTCAAAGCACGCTGTCCGCTGGATTGCAGGAATTGGAATCCTTGTTGGGAGCCTCACTGGTCGAGCGCACCAAGCGGAAAGTTCTGATGACTCCCTTGGGCGACGCCATTGTCGCCCGTGCCCGCGCCGTGCTGCAAGGTGCCGAGGACATCACCGACATGGCGCGTGCCGCCTGCAAACCGCTATCCGGTCTGATCCGGCTGGGGGTGATCCCCACCATCGCCCCCTTCCTGCTGCCCAAGGCCATGCCCGGCCTGCGCCAAGCCTATCCCGATCTGAAACTGGTTCTGCGTGAGGATCTGACCGCCCGACTGCTGGAGCGCCTCTCACGCGGCGAGCTGGACGTGGCTCTTCTGGCCCTGCCCTACGATGCCCCTGAAATGGAAACCTTGATTCTGGCCGACGACCCGTTCGTTCTGACCTGTCCGCCGGATCACCCGCTGGCGGGCCTAAGCCGGATCACCGGGGCTGATCTGGCTCAGGCCCGCTTATTGCTGCTTGAAGAAGGTCATTGTCTGCGTGAACACGCCCTGGCCGCTTGCGCCCTGCCGCCTCCGGTCCGGGGCGAGGATGTTCTGGGAACCAGCCTGGGAACCTTGGTGCAGATGGTCGCGTCGGGCCTGGGGGTTACCTTATTGCCCCAAATGGCGATCACGGCGGGAATTCTCCGTGGAACGGATTTAATCACCCGCCCCCTGGCGGGGGCCGGATCACGCCAATTGGGTCTGGTCTGGCGCAAATCCAGCGCCCGATCCGATGAATTCACCCTGCTGGGAAAAGCCTTAATCGGTCTCTAACGAGGTCTCGGCGGAGGGCCGCCAGGAGGAGGCCGCAGCGGCTCCCACTTTGCCAACCGGGCACGGCCTTCGGGTGACATCCGGCTGGCCGATTCAATCAAGGTGGCCGCCAGGGCGTCATCAATCATCTGCCGGGCAGCACGGTTAATATCGAAAGCGGCACGCAGAGCGTCGGCGCTGAAAACCGGTGCGGCCAGTGCGGCTCGAATCCGCGACGGTGCTTCACCTTGAATCTGATGGCTCTGCTCGAACTCCGCCAGATGAGCGGCAAAGACCTCCATCAGGATAGCGCCATCGCCGGGGGGCAACGTTTCAGCGATCCGTTGAGCGATCTCGTTCGGCGGTGGCGGGCCGAAATGGGGACCTCGCGGATAATGGGTAAAGATCACCGTGCCCAAAAAGACATTGAGGGCCAGCGACAAAGGCAGAAACCATCGATTCAAAAGGGGAAAGCCCATCAAAACCCTGAAGTGTAAGTCGTTGTGTAGGTTATCAAACTGGTGAATTCCATTGCCCTGTCCGCCGCTTCCAACTGCTGGCCGACCAATACACCCAGAACCATTGCCGCCGCCATGGGCATGGCGAAGCGAGGAGCGGGAATCATCTCGCTCAACCATGTTCCGATTGCAACCCAGGTAGAGGGTTTGACCACAACCTGTCGGTCCAACCGGGCCATGACGGTATCGAGAACGCGATCAACCCGATCATCCGAGATAACCGGGGACAGACGGCTGAAGCGATGGCGGTCAGGATGATCCCAGCTCATGTCAAATCTCCTGTGCCCTCGACTCCGCGACGCTGCAAAATATGCTTCAAGGCTCGCTTCCCCCTCACCAGCAAAGCTTCCAGGGCTGGTACCGATAAATCCAGCACTTGGGCCGCTTGTGGCGCACTCATATCGCTGAAGTAGTATAGCGCCAGCGCTTGCTTTTGTCTGGTGGGGATATGGTCCATGGCGTGGGCGAGAACCGAATCGCGCTG
>JAYTWE010000475.1:0-6901 GCA_043744055.1 Magnetospirillum sp. | reverse complement strand
CCGACCGAGGCGCTGATCGCCCAGCCGCAAAGCCCCGCCGATACGGTGCGCTCCGCCATCTTGCTGCGCTCCGCCGTTCCCCAGATCGAGCAATCGGCTCGCGATCTCAAGGTCGAGATCGATCAGGTGGCCCGTCTGCGAGCAGATATCGGCGATCAGCGTAAACGTATTTCTTCGGCGGCGGGACGGCTGGAGGACGATCACCTCCGGCTCAAGGATATGTTCGAGCGTAAAAGCGTGGTCCAGCGTGAAACCGAGCAAGAGAGCCGCGCCACTGAATGGCGGATGCAAGAGCTGGTCGGACAGGCAGAGGATCTGCGCGATCTGCTGGTCCGACTGGAGCAGGAGCGCGAACGTCGTCTGGCCCAGGCCGCTGCCAATGCCGCCGCCGAGCGGGTGGCTCGTGACGCCGAGACACAGGCTCGGCGCATTGCCCGCGATGCTGAGCTCGTCGCCGAAAAGGCGGCGCGAGATGCGGAAATGGCGGCGCAAAGGGCACAGCAACAGGCCGCCGCCACGGCCCGTGAACGGGAATTGGCGGCGGCCCGTGCGGCTCACGAGGCCGAATTGGCCGCCCAGGCTGAAGCTAAGGAAAAACAAATCGCGGCACAGCAAGCGACTCAGGATGCCGAGAAGGCGTCACGGGAAGCCGCCGCCACCCGCCCGGTTCGCGGCGACAAACCGTTCAGTCAAGCTCACGGAAAACTGCCTTATCCGGCCCGTGGCCGGGTGGTGCAGGCTTTTGGGCAGACCACCGATGTGGGGCATATTTCCAAGGGCATCACCATCCAGACCCGCAAAGGGGCGCAAGTTATAGCCCCCTTCGACGGACAGGTGGTGTTTGCTGGTCCGTTCCGAGGCTATGGGTTGCTCTTGATCGTCGAACACAGCGAGGGCTATCATACGCTTCTCGCTGGAATGGCTCAGGTTGACTGTGCCGTCGGTCAGAGACTCGCTGCGGGGGAGCCCGTCGGCGTCATGGGGCAGGACGACGATACCAAGCCCAATCTCTATGTCGAGCTGCGCCACAGTGGCCAGCCGGTCAACCCGTTGCCTTGGCTCACGGCACAAAAAAGTAAGGCTAGTGGATGATTCGCAAGATTTTGATCGCGGCGGGAACCATCGCCCTGCTGTCGACATCGGCTTTGACCCCCGCTCCGGCGGCGGCTGCCGAGCGCAAGGAAACCTACAAGCTTCTCGATCTTTTCGCGGAAGTCTTCGACAAGGTTCGCTCCGAATATGTGGAGCCGGTGAATGACGAGGAACTGATCGAGGCGGCGCTGGGCGGGATGCTGACCTCGTTGGACCCCCATTCCAGCTATCTGAACCCGAAGAATTCCAAGGATATGGATATCCAGACCCGTGGCGAATTCGGCGGCCTTGGCCTCGAAGTCACCATGGAAAGCGGTTGGGTCAAGGTTGTGTCTCCCATCGACGACACCCCGGCCTTCCGCGCGGGTATGCAGCCCGGCGATTTCATCACCCATTTGGACGGCGATCAGGTCCAAGGATTGTCGCTGTCGGAAGCGGTGGACCGTATGCGCGGTCTGGCCAATACCGATATCAAGCTGACAGTGCGGCGCATGGGCGTTGAAAACCCGTTCGACGTCAAACTGACCCGTGCGGTCATCAAGGTCCAGACCGTGAAAGGTCAGAACCAAGGCGATGTGGGCTATATCCGTATTTCCCAGTTCAGCGCCACCACCAATGAAGACCTCAAGCGGATCATGGCGCAGCTGAAGAAAGACATGGGCAAGCCGCCCACCGGCTTCGTTCTCGATCTGCGCAACAATCCTGGCGGTTTGCTGGATCAGGCGGTGGCGGTCTCCGACGCTTTCCTCGATAAGGGCGAGATCGTTTCGACCCGCTCGCGCCGTCCCGAAGACACTCAGCGCTTCAATGCCCGGCCCGGCGATATCGCGGAAAGTCTGCCGCTGGTCGTTCTGATCAATGATGGGTCCGCCTCGGCGTCTGAAATCGTCGCTGGCGCTCTGCAAGACCATAAGCGGGCTGTCATCATGGGCACTCGTTCGTTCGGCAAGGGTTCGGTTCAAACCCTGATTCCGCTGCCGGGCCATGGCTCCATGCGGTTGACCACGGCGCGCTATTATACGCCGTCGGGCCGCTCCATCCAGGCGGTGGGTATCGAGCCCGATATCAAGGTGCAGCAGTCCAAGGTGGAACCCATCGGCGGACCCGAGCGGGAACGCCGCAGCGAGGCCAGCCTTCGTAAGGCGCTGCCCAATCCCAACGGCACTGCCAAGCCCGTCGATAAGGATGCCGAAAAGGATAAGGCCGCACCGGTTGTTCCTGCTGCTGCTCCCGCCGCTCCGGGCGCCAAGCCTGATGCCCCGGCCGTTATCAAGCTGGGCGATCCGGCGCAGGATTATCAGCTGGCTCGTGCATTGGATCTGCTGCGCGGTCTGTCGGTTTATCGCCCGGCCGCCAAGTAGGATCGGCCAGGAATGGCTACGGAGAGTCACGACGATCTCGACGAATTGGACGAAGAGCCATCTTTCGAGATTGTCGTCGACGAACCTGTCGAGAAAAAACCCCTGAACTTCAAGCCGATCCTGATCGGCTTGCTGGTTCTGGTTTTGGGTGGCGGATTGGGCTCCGCCATCTATTTGTTTACCGCTTATGATGCCCGCGATCTGATCGCTCTGTTGGATATCGGTGAATCCGCGCCACGTCTCAGTCTGGCATTGCCCGGTACGGGGGCGGCAGATAAGGGGGCGGATACGGGGCGAGGCGGCGGTCTGTTGACGCCGCCTGGTGCCGTGGGTCATGCGGGCGAGATGCTGAAGGCGCTCCCCGACGATACTCCGTCGCCTGATGCCCCCTCGCCCGACTCGCCTCCATCATCCGTGGCGTCTCCCCCGGATATTCCGCCGGTTGCCGCCCTCATCAATGCCGCTCCGCCCCCTTCGGGTGATCCGGCGGCGGATGAACTGGCGCGAATCGAGGCCGGTGCGGCTTCCGCGCCCCGAGCCGCCAAAGTTCCAACACTGGATTCATCGGGGTTTCCCACTCAGCCCTCACCGCGCAGTGCCGAGAAACAGGCCCCCAGCTATGATGTGCTGACCACACCGAAGGGCGAGGTCAAGCCGCTCATCGCAGCTCCGGTCAGGGAGTTGCAGCGTAAGACCCAGATGGGGGATCTTCCCTTTCCCGGTCCCGATGGCCGTCAGCCCTGGCAGGTCTATTCCCGGCCCTGGTCCGGCCCTGCCGATAAGGGCAAGGTGGCGGTGGTGGTGGTTGACCTGGGGTTGGACAAAGCCGCCACCGAGGCTGCCATCGCCAAGCTGCCGCCCGAAGTCTCTCTGGCCTTCAGTCCCTATGCTCCCAGTTTGGATAAGTGGATCAAGAAGGCCCGTGACTTTGGCCACGAAGTGCTGATGAGCCTTCCGGCGGAAGGCCCCGGATATCCGACCCGCGACCCAGGCCCCTATGGGCTGTTGAGCGGATTGACGCCGGAAGCCAATCTGACCCGACTTGAAACCGTGATGTCCAAAGGCGCGGGTTATGTGGGGCTGGTGTCTCTGGGCGCCACCTATGGCGCTTCGCCTTTGATGGCCGGGACCTTGTCGGCGCTCAAGGAGCACGGTTTGCTCTATCTGGGTGATGGGACCGCGCCTCCTGACCGCTCGCCTCCCACGGCCAGGGTTGCCGCCGTGGTGGATGCGGACCCGTTCAAGGAGGCTATCGACATGCGCCTCAATCAGGTCAGCATTCAAGCTCGCACCAAGGGGCATGCGGTGGCGGTGCTGACCGCACGTCCTTTGTCCTTCATCCGCCTGATCGCCTGGTTGAATGATCTGGAGGGGCAGAACTTGGTCCTCACCCCGGTCTCCACCGTGGTCCAGCAATCTCCCAGTCCAGGAAAATCATGAGCAAGAATAAGAAGCCAAAATCTCCGATTCCCTATGCCGAGCGGCCTTACCGTCCCGGCATTGGACTGGTTCTGGTGAACGCCCAAGGTCAGGTTTTCGTCGCGCAGCGGGTGGATACGCCGGGCGATGCTTGGCAATTCCCCCAGGGCGGCATTGATAAGGGCGAGGACCCGCGCCAGACCGTCTTGCGCGAGATGGAAGAAGAGATCGGCACCGATAAGGCCGAGATCATCGCCGAGTCCAAAGACTGGATCGCCTATGACCTGCCGCCCGCCATTGCCGATAAGGTGTGGAAGGGGCGCTATCGCGGCCAGAAGCAGAAATGGTTTCTGGCTCGCTTTACCGGGGCCGATGCGGATATCAATCTGGAGACTGAACATCCCGAATTCGGTCGCTGGCAGTGGATGGATCTGGCCGAGACGCCAGCCATGATCGTGGGCTTCAAACGCGCTCTTTACGATCAAGTGGTGGACGAGTTCCTGCCCCTGGTTCGGGGGATGGCGGGGACTTAATTCTTGAGTTAATGAGGGCGACTCATCGCGGCGTGCGCCAGATTAAGCGCACGCCGCTAAACCGCCAGGGGCGGAAAGAGCCAGCTGGGCAGGATAATTTCGTCTTGAGCCGCGATCAGGGCCAGTTCCCGCCGTCCCAGGGCCTGGGTCTTGTTCAGTATTCCGTATAGGCTGGACACGGCCATGGACAGGGCTTCCGGCAAGTCCCGTCCTTGGAGCAGATGACCCAGCAGCAGGGCTGAGAGAAGGTCTCCGGCCCCATTGGGTTGGATGGGAAAGACGATGGTCGGGGTCTTCACCACCCAGGCTCCGTCTTTGGTCACGGCCAGACAGGCCGCCATGGATTCTCCGCTTGGTAGACTGGTGACCACCACCATGCGGGGGCCGCTTTCCATCAGCTTTCGCGCTGCATAAATCGCTTCGGGCAGGGTGTCGGCGGGAAGGCCGGTGAGGTGTGTCAGTTCGAATCGGTTGGGCGTCACCACATGAGCGGCGGGGACCAGCTTTTCCCTCATGATCTCGGGAATGCCGGGTTTGACATAGAGGCCGGGGCCGTCATCGCCCATGACCGGATCGCACAAAACCATCGCCTTGGGATTGATCGCCTTCACGGCGGTAATGGCGCGGAGCAAGGGCTCGCCCGCCTGCGCCTCTCCCAGATAGCCAGACAGCAGCCCGTCACAGCACCCCAGCGCTCCCACCTGTTGCAGCCCGTCCACCACATCGCCCAGAAGCTTGGCGGGAAGGGCTGCGCCGCTCCAGCCGCCATAGCCAGGATGGTTGGAGAACTGGACGCAATCCACCGGCCAGACATCGAAGCCCATCCGTTGCAGCGGGAAGACCGCCGCTGAATTGCCCACATGGCCATAGGCAACGGCCGACTGGAAAGAAAGAATCTGCATGTTCGGCCCGGTTTATACGATGTATTGTTGCGCTGCAACCGCACCTTCGGCTAGGCTGCCCCGCTTTTTCATCTTAGGGAGTTTTCTCCATGGCGACCATCGCTCGTCCCCGCCGCTCTGTCCTTTACATGCCCGGCTCCAACCCCCGTGCGCTTGACAAGGCCCGGACGCTGGCCGCCGATGGCCTGATCTTGGACCTGGAAGACGCCGTGGCTCCCGACGCCAAAGACGTGGCCCGGACCCAGGTGGTCGAGGCGGTGAAGGCTGGCGGTTATGGTCAGCGTGAATTGCTGGTTCGGATCAATGGGCTGTCCACCCCCTGGTTCCATGCCGATGTGGCGGCGGCCGCCACCTCCGGGGCCGATGCCATTTTGATCCCCAAGGTGGAAAGCGGCGATGCGGTGCGGCTGGTGGCGTCCATCATGGCCGCCAGCGGCGCTCCTGATTCCATGGCCATCTGGTGCATGATGGAGACCCCGCGCGGTATCTTGCGCGCCGAGGAGATCGCATCGTCTAGCACCCGCATGGCGGGCTTCGTCATGGGGACCTCGGACCTCGCCAAGGATTTGCACTGCGCCCACACCCGTGACCGCCTCCCCATGATCACCTCGTTGAATCTGTGTCTGCTGGCGGCGCGCGCTTATGGGCTGGCGGCGTTGGACGGGGTTTATCTGGACCTTAACGACGATGAGGGCTTCGAGTATGGCTGTCGCCAGGGGCTTGAACTGGGCTTTGACGGCAAGACCCTGATTCACCCCAAGACCATCGACATCGCCAATCGCGTTTTTGCCCCGTCGGAGCAAGAGATCGCGTGGTCCAAGAAGATCATCGCCGCCCATGCCGAAGCCGCCAGCGCCGGTAAGGGCGTGGTGGTGGTCGATGGCAAGCTGATCGAGATTCTGCATGTGGAAAATGCCCGGCGCATCGTCGGTCAGGCCGAGCAGATCGCCGCCATGGCCGCCGAGTTGAATTAGGAGGTTTTCCCCGATGACCAAAACCAATTCCGGTAATTTCTTCGAGGATTTCCGCCTCGGGCAAGTCATCAACCACGCGACGCCGCGCACGGTGACCAGTGGCGATGTGGCGCTGTATACCGCGTTGTACGGCTCGCGCTTCGCCGTCAATTCCTCGGTGGAGTTCGCCCGCAAGATCGGCATTGCCGCCGAGACCGCGCCGGTGGATGACCTGCTGGCTTTTCACGTGGTGTTCGGCAAGACCGTCCCCGATGTCAGCTTGAACGCCGTCGCCAATCTGGGCTATGCGGCGGGCCGCTTTGGCAAGGCCGTCTATCCCGGTGATACCCTGACCACGGCCTCCACCGTGATCGGCTTGAAGGAAAATTCCAACAAGCAGACCGGCGTGGTTTATGTGCGCTCGGTGGGCACCAACCAGCGTGGCGAGATGGTGGTTGAGTATGTGCGCTGGGTGATGGTGCGCAAACGCGACGTCAATGCCGTGGTGGCCGAGGAAAAGGTTCCCGACCTGCCCGCCGCCGTGGCTGCCGCGGATCTGATTATTCCCGAATGCCTGAACCTTGCCGGGTATGACAATATTCAGGCGGGCAGCCCCCACCGCTGGGACGATTACGCGGTGG
>JAYTWE010000474.1:0-1551 GCA_043744055.1 Magnetospirillum sp. | reverse complement strand
TCTGGGCTGAAATAAATAATAACGTTGCGGCAGATGATGATGTCGAAACCGGCAATGTTGTCGATAATTGACGGAAACTTGCTGGTTATCAGATTGTGATATTGGAACTGAACGAAACGCCGATATTGAGGCTTGATCTGCCATTGATTGCCGATTTTGGTGAAGCAATCCTCACGAACATCATCAGCCATTACGCGAAATGCCCAGGAATCGTAACGCCCTTCACGAGCGCGGGCCAGAAACTTCTGATTGATATCGGTTCCCAACACGGTGACGTGCCAATCATGGATGCGGGCGCCGAATTCCTTTTCCAACATGATGGCGATCGAATAGGGCTCTGGCCCGGTGGCGCAACCGGCGCTCCATATGCGCAAACGCCGCAACGACCGATTGCGCTCGATAACATCGGGAAGAATCAGATCGCGCAAGGCGTCGAACTGTTCCTTATGCCGAAAGAAATAAGTCTCACCAATGGTCAGCTCCGCGACCAGAGCGTCCATTTCCTGGGAATCGTCAATCAGCTTGTTGTGATAAACAGAGCAGCTTTCCGCCCCCGTCTCGGCCATCCTGGCACTTAAAATACTTGCCAGATCAAGACTCTTATCCCGATAGAAAGCCATTCCGGTGGTCTCGATCACCAAGGCCTTCAAACTTGTAAAGGCTGGGTCGGCGACAATAGCCTGCGCAGACTGACCCTCGGGCGTCACGGTGCATTACCCTCGGAATCGGTTGCGTTCAAATCGGCAAGGCGAGCCTGGGTTACCGCCTGGAAATCTGCCAGCCGTTGGCGTTCCTCCTCCAGCAGAAGATTACGCCATGCAAGCAGAAGAACCACTTGGCCTTTAAAGTCCAACTGGTCGGCAAGACATCCATTGAAGGAGCCCCGATCGCAAAATCCCATGGCGGTAAAGCTGTCGGCACTTCGCACGCCATCCACATGCTCCACCAGCAACCCCATGACTTGCTCCCCCTCCACCTCACGCATGATGAGGATAGAGGCATCAATACCGAAATTGCCGTCGGCAAGCCCCATCAGCCGATCCAATCGAAGCACCGGGACAGCCCGCCCTCCCAGATTGAGGACACCTTGGACAAGCGACGGAGTTTGCGGGGGACGGTCGAGCCAGGCGATGGGAACAACCTCACGAACGGATTCCACGGCCAGACCGAAGACCTGCCCGCAAAGCCGGAATGTAACCACTCCGTTTTGACCGTTCACCCCACATCCCCCCTCAGATATCCAATCACAAGCCGGTCAATCGTCAGATAAATCCAACAAGGCCAGCCAAGCGCCTGACGCCCTCGAACCCCGCCCCCAGCAGGGCAATGATCCCAATCAGCATGACCAGCAGAAAGGCAGCCAATGACAGGCGATTTTCAATGAAAAAGTGAATGAGCGCCAGATGGGCTTTTTCACCCCAAGTACGGTCGCCATAGAGCATCCGGTCCAGTTGATCCTTCTTCTGACGCATTCTCTCATCGGAATCCGGTTTGGTGGTGACGATATGCTGCGCCTGCCAGCGGAAAAGCCGCTCGACCGCCTTCTCCCTC
>JAYTWE010000473.1:0-2630 GCA_043744055.1 Magnetospirillum sp. | reverse complement strand
CACGTTTTTCGGCCATGCATTTCGTCTGCCCCAACCATGGACCCCCGCTTTCGCGGGGGTGACGGAAAATAGAGAGGATGATATCCCTTCACCCGATTGCCCTGGGTATGGATTAATACCCCTCTTCGTGCTTTATTGGCCGCCTTTCGCGCCATCGATAATCGGATTCAAATGCAAAGCTTGAACACCTACCGCGCGGGACCGGACGAGCGCGGCCATTTCGGCATTTTCGGCGGTCGCTATGTGGCCGAAACCTTGATGCCGCTCATTCTTGAAGTGGAGAAGGCCTACGCCGCCACCAAGACCGACCCCGCTTTTCAGGCTGAGTTCCGTGACCTGCTGTCCCAGTATGTGGGCCGTCCTAATCCGCTGTATTTCGCCCGCCGCCTGACGGAAGCCTTTGGCGGGGCCAAGATCTTTCTGAAGCGCGAGGACCTCAACCATACCGGCGCGCACAAGATCAACAACTGCATCGGTCAGATTTTGTTGGCGCGGCGTATGGGTAAGAAGCGCATCATCGCCGAGACCGGCGCCGGTCAGCACGGCGTGGCCACCGCTACGGTCTGTGCTCTGTTCGGTATGCAATGCGTGATTTATATGGGCTCGACCGATATCGAGCGGCAGATGCCCAATGTCTATCGCATGAAGCTGTTGGGGGCCGAGGTCAAGCCGGTAACGTCCGGTGCGGCGACCTTGAAGGACGCCATGAATGATGCCTTGCGGGACTGGGTGTCCAATGTGGATAACACTTATTATCTGATCGGCACCGTGGCGGGACCGCATCCCTATCCAACCATGGTGCGTGATTTCCAATCGGTGATCGGCGAAGAAGTCCGCGCTCAGATCATGGCCCAGGAAGGGCGTCTGCCCGATTCCCTGGTGGCTTGTATCGGCGGCGGCTCCAATGCCATGGGCTTGTTTTACCCTTTCTTGGACGAGCCCAGCATTCGTATCATTGGGGTTGAGGCCGCTGGACATGGGCTGGACAAGCTGCATGCCGCCTCGCTCACCGGCGGTAAGCCCGGTGTGCTGCACGGCAACCGCACCTATCTGCTGCAAGATGCCGACGGCCAGATCGCCGAGGCTCATTCCATCTCCGCCGGTCTGGATTATCCCGGTATCGGACCGGAACACTCCTGGCTGCACGAAGCTGGTCGGGTCGAATACGTCTCCATCAAGGATGACGAGGCGGTCGAGGCGTTCCAGCAATGCACCCGTCTGGAAGGCATTATCCCGGCGCTGGAATCCAGCCATGCCATCGCCTATGCCGGGAAGATCGCTCCCACCCTGCCCAAGGATCACCTGATGGTCATCAACCTGTCCGGGCGCGGCGACAAGGATGTCAGCACCATCGCCAAGGCGCTGGGCGACATTCATCTGGGAGGGCTGGTGTGATGAGCCGTATCAGCGCCCGCTTCGCCAAGTTGAAGTCCGAGAATCGTGCCGCTCTGGTGACCTTTATCACCGCTTGCGATCCCGATCGGGCTCTGAGTCAGGCTGTGCTGAACGGTTTGCCTGCGGTCGGGGCTGATGTGATCGAGCTGGGGATGCCGTTCACCGATCCCATGGCCGACGGTCCCGCCATTCAGCTGGCGGCGCAACGCGCCCTGGCGGCGGGCGGTTCGTTGAAGGTTACGCTGGAGATGGTGGCCGAGTTCCGCCGGATTGATAAGGACACGCCCATTATTTTGATGGGCTATTACAATCCCATTTATGCCTGGGGACCGGAGAAATTCGCCGGTGACGCCGCTTTGGCCGGGGTGGATGGGCTGATTATCGTCGATCTGCCGCCGGAAGAGGCGGGGGAGCTTGTTCCCTTTCTTAAATCCGCCGCCATCGACTTCATCGTGCTGACCACACCTACCAGTGACGACGCCCGTCTGCCGGTGGTGCTCGCCAATGCGTCGGGCTTCGTTTATTACGTCTCTATCGCCGGGGTCACCGGAACCGGTTCGGCCAGCTCGACCGCCATCGAGGATGCGGTGACGCGTATTCGCCGTCATACCGATCTGCCGGTCTGTGTTGGTTTTGGTATCCGCACGCCCGCTCAGGCGGCGGATGTGGCGCGGCTGGCGGAAGGCGCGGTGGTCGGATCGGCCATCGTCCAGGTTTTGGCGGAGAGTAAAACGGTGGAAGCGCCGCTGGCGCTGGTCAAGGATCTCGCCGCTGGCGTCCGCGCCGCGCGCAAGTAAGGATTCGAGACACAGATGGACTTAGATAAGGCCGTGTCGGGCAACAGCATCAAAGATGCTCGGACACAGCAGATTCTTGCAGCTGCTTTCGAGGTGTCCAATACCCTTGGGCATGGGTTTCTAGAGATCGTCTATCAGCGGGCTCTTCTTTATGAGCTATCTCTCCTGGGGCTTGACGCTAAACGTGAGGTCAGCTTTCGGATTGATTATAAAGGAGAAGAGATTGGTTTCTATGTTGCGGATCTTGTGGTTGAAAACAAGGTCATCGTTGAACTGAAAGCTATTGAAACTCTCGGCCTGAGTCATGTCGGGCAATGTCTGAACTATCTGAGGGCGAGTGGATTGCGAACGGCTTTGCTGTTGAATTTCGGCAGACCAAAGCTCGAATTTAAAAGGGTCAGCCTATGACCCCTATCCGTGTTTATCTGTGTTCATCTG
>JAYTWE010000472.1:0-1531 GCA_043744055.1 Magnetospirillum sp. | reverse complement strand
CTCCACAGGACGGGGATGGCACTTTAACCCCGCCATCAAGGCGTCCGAAGTATCAGGCCAGATCGCCGAGAACGGCCGGGTCCTGACATTGCCTAAGTTGTGATTCCACCACATCGTATCGGGATGGACCTCGCCCAGATTGTCGATATTGGCGACGTTGACGCCAGAGGCATTGCCACCCCACTGAACCAACTTGGCGGCGATGTGATCAGCCTTATCGGGCATCTTGGATTTGACCCATGACAGGAAATAGGGACCATCGGCGTCGTTATTGCCGGTGACGAATTCCCGCTCGCGCCCGGCCTCAGCATGGCTCCAGGCCGCGTCGAACAGATAATCCATGGAATCGCGGGTGATCTTGATGGTGGCGTCATCCAGGCGGTTCTTGTTGCCGCGCCCGGCATAGTTGAGGTGGGAGAAATAGAACTTGGTCACCCCCTCGTCTTCCATCAGCCCCACGACCTGGGACAGTTCGGCGGCATTGTCCATGGTCATGGTGAAGCGCAAACCCACCTTGACGCCTCGCTTGACGCAAGCCCGTATCCCCTTGACCGAGGCGGCGAAGGCTCCATCCATGGCGCGGAACTTGTCATGAGTCGCGCCGATGCCGTCGATGCTGATTCCCACATAGTCGAATCCCGTCGCCGCGATGCGGTCAGCGGTGGCTTCGTCAATCAGGGTGCCGTTGGATGACAGCGCGGTGTAAAAGCCCATGGCCTTGGACTTGTCGGCGATCTGGAAAATATCAGGCCGCAACAGCGGCTCGCCGCCCGACAAGATCAGCACCGGCACCTTGAAGCCACGCAGATCAGTCATCACCTCGAACACTTCATTCGTGCTCAACTCACCGGCAAAGTCCTTGTCCGCCGAGATTGAATAGCAGTGCTTACACGTCAGATTGCAACGCCGGATCAGATTCCAAATCACCACCGGGCCGGGAGGGTTACGACGCGGCCCCACCGGAGTGGGAGCGACAAGTTCGTGCATGAACTGGGAGACGCGAAACACAGAAATTCTCCTAAAGCCGCAACCCGGTCTTCTTGAGGATGCGCGAACTGAATAGGACCAGATGGCCGCGCGACAATGGCCCCAGAACTTCGGCGATCCGCCCCACCAAGACATCGGCGGCATCCCGCTCCTTGGCATGAATCATGGCGAACAGCGAATAGGGCCAGTCGGGAAGATGGCGCGGCCGGTGATAGCAATGGCTGACGAAATCCAATCCGCCCACCACCTTTCCCGCCTGGGAGACATTCTCGTCGGCCACATCCCACACGGTCATGCCGTTGAAACCATACCCCAGGGCATAGTGATTGGGGACCAGACCAATGCGACGGATGACCCCCGCCGCCAGCAGATGGTCCAGACGCGCCATCACCTCTTCCGGCGGAAGGCCCACAGTCTCGGCCACAGCGTGATAAGGCCGCTCGGTCAGCGGCAAGCCGTCCTGGGTCGCCAGCACGATGGCGCGGTCGAAGTCGTCGAGAAGGATGCCCCCTCCCCGCCCCTCCCCCATGCTCCGCACGGGGGA
>JAYTWE010000471.1:0-8296 GCA_043744055.1 Magnetospirillum sp. | reverse complement strand
GACGCGAACACCGGGTGCCGCTGTCCGATGCCGCCGTGGCGGTGCTGGAGGCAATGGCGAAGGTCCGCTCGTCAGACTTCGTTTTCCCTGGTGCCAAGGACAAGCGCCCCTTGTCGGGCATGGCATTCCTGATGCTGCTGCGCCGGATGGACCATGGCGACCTGACCGCCCACGGTTTCCGCAGCACCTTCCGGGATTGGGCTGCCGAGCGCACCGCCTATCCGCGTGATGTGGCGGAAATGGCCTTGGCCCATACCATAGGTGACAAGGTCGAGGCAGCCTATCGGCGCGGCGACCTGTTCGAGAAGCGCACCCGGCTAATGCAGGATTGGGCGGATTTCTGCGCCATCTTTCCGGTCGAGGCCGGGGGCAAGGTTCTCAAGCTGCGGGCAGGGGGGACGAAGTGACCGACAACAGCACGATGCCGAAAACGGCCGAGGAATGGCGGGCAATCGCTGAAGCGTCAATGTCCTTTGCCTTGAAACTGGCAGAGGAATTGAAGGCTACCGCGAAGGAACGGGACGAATACCGTGAATTGGCGGAACGGGCTGTTGGTGCCGCAGAAGAGTCCCAGGCCGAGCATGTGCGTTGGCAGCGTTGGTGTCTGGCTCTGGTGCTGACGTCACATAAAAGAAAGAGGGGGCGCCCCCCTAAAGACACGGCAGAAGCCAAGGCGAAAGGCCGAGCTGGTGCGCCTCTGAAGAACACGCCAGAGTTCCTAAGCAAAGTCCTTAAAACTATTGAGGCAGTAATGGCCGAGCAAGGGCTTCGGAGACGCAAGCACGCCTGTGTGTGGTGGGTGACCAATAACCGTCCTGCCGTTCATCGACGGTCAGAGGCTCGCCAGTTGGAGAAGCTGGTTTCTCTAGCTCGTTTGCAATCCCGAAAATCCAGCGGATAATCCACGATTTAAATCCCCTGTTCTTGGATTTTTGCTGCGCCATGATGCACCCGGTTGAACCAAGCTGGAGACGCATATGTCACAACGACTTATTTCGCTGAACCAGTTCTGTCGCGACTACCATGTGTCGCGGGCAACCGTTTACCGCAAGCTCTCCACTGGTGAGTTGAGAGCGGTAAAGGTGGGCACGCGCACCTGCGTTCCCGTCGAAGAGGCCGAACGCTGGTTTTCTAGCCTCGCCACCTATCAGCCGGGCATCACGCCCGCCAATTCCAACCACCCCTAAGAACGCGAAACCCCGGCGCTGCGCCAACAGCAACCGGGGCAATTCGCGTTCGTTCTCTGATACGGAGACTTCAAGCACCATGACCTTACTGATTTCCAATCCCCCGAGCAATCTCTCTGCACTTCCCTTGTTCAATTGGGCCGCCGAGCACCTTTCCAGCCCTAGCAACCCGGTGCCGCTGGCTGCCCGCATCCTTGGCCTTCGTCATCACCTTCCGCCCGCCCGTGCCGCCCTGGTGGTGTCGCTGGCCGGATTCTATGTTGGGGAGGGCATTTGATGGCAAAGGTCTTCATCCGCGCTGCCGTGCGCGCCGACGACGGCACCGAACGGACCTTCGGTGTCATCGGTCGCAATGCCTGGGCACTGGTCAACTTGATCCAGGCCGGGCGGCGTGGCTGCACTCCTATCGACGTTCCCGGCCCTCGGTGGTCCGCCTACGTCTTCAATCTCAGGCGGGACTACGGCTTGAACATAGAAACGGTGGACGAACCCCACGTTGGGCCGTTCGCCGGTACCCATGCCCGCTATGTCCTTCATGACGACGTGCGCGTGGTCGAGCGGGAGAACCGCAATGACTGACGTGGTCGCCATCATCGACAAGAACGCCCGCGAACGGGTGCAGGTCGAGCTATCCAAGTTCAAGGGGCACGACCTGATCGGCATTCGCGTCTACGCCGACAAGGGCGGCGGGGAATGGGTTGCGACACCGAAGGGCATAACTCTTCGCGTCGGGCATCTCCGTGACCTTGTCGGAGCGTTGCACGCTGCCGGGCGCAAGGCCAGCGAGGCGGGTTTGATCTAATCGAGGGGCGGGGCGGTGGGAATGCCGCCCCGTCGCCGAAGGAGTGGCGGAAATGTCTAAACCCAAAAGGCGGAAGGTGCTGGCGAACGGGCGGAACGCTTCCGAGCGTTTCGTCGCGTTGCCCCACTATCTGCTGCGCTCGCAAGCGTGGCTGACCCTCGCGCCTGCCGCAAAGGCGCTGTTGATCCAGGTGTGGAGCCGACACAACGGCATGAACAACGGCGAGATTGCATTCTCCGTCCGCGAGGCTGCCGACATTGGTTTGACCAAATCGGTCGCAGCGCGCGCCTTCCGTGAATTGGTAGAGCGCGGATTCCTGAGCGTGGGGCGGGAATCCACCTTCAATCTGAAAACCAAGGAGGCGCGGACATGGCGTCTGACTGCCGAGCAGACCACGACCGAAGCGGCGACAAGGGATTTCATGCGCTGGAGCGTTGACGGAGACGGCGGCAAAAACAAAACACAGTCCCCCCCAGCGGGACAGACAGTCCCCCCAGCGGGACCGTGAGCCGGAACGCGAAACAATATTGCCGGTTTCAGTCCCTCCAGCGGGACACTTATAATCTACCATGTAGGGGAAGTGCCGCTGTTCCTACCGGAGCCATCGTTGACGGCGAGGCAATCAAGCGAGAACGCGAGCGGCGGAAGCTGTCTCTTCGGGCGCTGGCATTGGTAGCGGGCACAAGCCACAACGCCATCGCCTTGGTCGAGAAGGGAAAGCTAAACGGCTTGGCTCTCCAAAAAATCGCGGCGGCTTTGGACATGCACATTGGAGTAACCCCATGACCAGGGAAACGAGTCCCTCGCGCAAGAACGCGGGGAATACGCGCGGGCGTCCATTCCAGCCCGGCAACCCCGGCAAGCCGAAAGGTGCCCGCCACAAGCTGACGCTGATAGCCGAACGCCTGATGGAAGACGACGCCGAAGCGGTTGTGGCTTCGGTTCTGGCCGCTGCGAAGTCGGGCGACATGACCGCCGCGCGGCTGGTGCTGGAACGCATCGTTCCCATTCGGAAAGGACGCCCTGTCGCTTTCGATCTGCCCGCCATCGAAACCCCGGCAGACGTGGTCAAGGCCGTTGGCGCATTGGTGTCCGAGGTGGCACGGGGCGAATTGACGCCAGAGGAGGCGGCGACCGTCGCGGGATTGCTCGAAATGTACCGTCGCACCATCGAGACTTGCGAAATAGAGCAACGTCTTTCGGATTTGGAACGCGAGGCGAGCGAACGAAAGTGACCTTATCAGCAAGGAGAAAACCCATGACCCCATTGAAAAGACGCCTTGAACGCCTGACCGCCTCCACGGTGGCGGATGACAAGCCGGTAGATACAGGCGACTGGCCGTCGCCGCTAAAGGGCTCGCACCTGACCGCGCGCGATGTTCGGGAAATGATGGAGGCGGTTAATTCCCAAGGCCGCCCCAAGCCTGGGGGGCATAAATGAGCGGCAATTATTCATTGCGTCTCCTCAAGCTGGAGGAGGCATCCGCCCCCGCCGGTCGCATCATCATCGTGCAAACGCATGACGGCGAGACAGACGAACAAGCGCTAGAACTTTCTGACGTGGTGGCTACACCGGCTGATCTGGTGGTGTTCATTAACCACTTCAGCGCGGAACCAAGCGGACGCTCGCCGTTCTTCCATCCGATGAAGGGATAGTTCATGCCTCCCAACATTCGAGGGTGGCTGGGACGCCTGCGGTCATGGGTGGCGGAACACCCGTGGCCGCTTTGGTTGCTGTTCTTCGGCGTGCTGCGGATGATGGAGCGCGGGCTACCGGAATAGCGCACCAGGCGGCGACCAGTATATGGGTAGGAATGTGGGTAGAAAAAGAAAACCGCGCTCAAAGGCGCGGTTTGTCTTGTGTAATGGCGGAGGTAAGGTGGCTGGCGGCGAACCTTCTCCGCCCCCATCGGCTACAACCCGAATGCCGCCGGGTCACCCTCATAGACCGCCAGATCGGTTTCGCTGTCCACTTCGCCCCAGGGCCAGGGGGCGGGAATGGCGTCGATGACAACGCCTTGCTCCAGCAACAGGCGCAGCATTCCGGTCATGTCCAACCGGTCGCGGCGATCAGCGGGAAGCGATTCCCGTAGGGCTTCCACATGGCTCCATCCGGCGGGGGTGAAGCGCAGCAGGCCCATATACTGGCCCTCCACCTGCTCCAGCGAAGACGGCTTGGCCCCGATCTCTCGCAGCGTCCCGTCGGGGCCGAGGCGGAAGGTCTCGGCGTCGGACAAGGGATCGTCGAAGCGGCGGCTCCATAAGGATAGCCAGTTGGGATCGAAGGTGATGGCGATGTCGGCCGCAGCCGCCAGCAGCGCTGCCGGGGCTTCCGACGGATAGAAGATGTCGGAATAGCTGACCAGGACCGGTCCGGCCCGTAGCCAGTCCACCGCTGCCGCCAGCGAGGCCACCATATTGGTCTCGGCCCAGCGGGGATTGTGAAACAGGGTCAGGTCCCGTCCTTCCAGCGCTTGCGCCTGATAGCCGGTCACCGCGCCGATCTCGGTCAGGCCCGCAGCCCGCAGTGCCGAGATCTGGCGCTCCAGCAGCGGCTTGCCCGCCACCTCCACCAGCCCTTTGGGGCGGTCCTCGGTGCGGGCCAGCATGCGGCTGCCGCGTCCGGCGGCGAGGATCAGGGCTTTCATGGGGAATCTCCGAACAGGGAGCGGAATAGGGCGAGATCGTCGGGATGGGCAACCGGCTCGCGTTCGGGATGCCACATGATCACGGTCCAGTAGCCGAGGCGGAAGGCTTCGATGCCGCCATCGGGAGCACAGGCGGTGATGTCGGCGGTGGGCGGCGCCTGGGTGATGGCCCAGTCGTGGTAGGAATTGACCTCGCGGCCATGGGGACGCACGGCATGACGGGTACCGGCATGGCCGGATACCCGTTCCAGCCGCCCGCCGCCCAGATGGGCCAGATGCTGGGCGCCGCGGCACACGCCGAGCACCGGCAGCGAGCTGGTTCCGGCCCAGTCCACCAGTTGGCGTTCGGTCTCGTCGCGCTCGGGCGCATCGCCGCCGAGAACCGCCAGATCATTGCCGCCGGACAGAACCAGACCGGCCAGGGGCAGCGCATCGGCCAAGGCCAGGGCGCTTGCGGGATGGTTGGGCATTGGGACAAGCGTCAGTCCGCAGCCGCTCAGGAACGCAGCCCAGCGCTGGTCCAGGGCGTCGCGGCGCTCACCCGTGCGGGGCTCGATGACCACCCGCTGGGTCATGCCGATCAGGGGGCTCATCGCACCACCTCCACCTTGCGATTGGCGCAGTCGAGATGGAGCATATGGGCGGCGGCCCAGCGCTGATACTTGGCTTCCCCGGCACCGATCACGGCCGGAATGCCTAGTTCGGCGGCGCGGATGGCCATATGGGAATTGGCGCCGCCGAACGCGGTCACCAGCCCGGCGATGGGGCGGCCGAAAATCCAGTCGAAGCCGGGGTCGGCGCTGGGGATGCAGACGATGGCTCCGTCAAGACTGGCATCCTCGGTGGTCCGCACCGGGGCGGTGACGGAGCCCAGGGTGATGAAATTGGGCTCGGTGTCCAGGGTGCGGAACGACCACACATCGCCCGGCGCGGTGATCACCGGCGGTAGTAGGATTGAGCGGGTGATGCTGTGGCGCTCGCGCCCCTCGGCGATGCTGGCTTCCAGCAAATCAGCCAGGGCGGTGCTGGAGGCCTGGGCCTCATGAATCACGCCCACATCGGCGAAAGCCAGATCATCGCGGGAAAATCCCAGCCGCTCGCCCAACTGGGCGAACAGTTCCAGGGCGTCGGACAGCGAGTGGGTGAAGACGAATTTCGCCTTCTCGCGCCCCTCGATGGCAGCCTGGAAGAAGTCGAACAGCCCAACCACGTCGTTGTCCAACCCATGCTCGGCCAGCAAAGCCTCGATGCGGCGCATCTGGGGCAGCGACAGGGCGAAGCGTGGCCGGGGCGGCGGCGGCTCGCGGCGGGTCTGGCCGATGCCATAGAGATCGGGGGCCATGTCGTAGCGGGGCGAGCGGATATCGTAGGTGCCGGGGCGCAGATGGCCGTATTTGTCCAGGAAGGCGTCACGGTCCAACGCCTGGGTGTCGTGGGCTAGTTCGCTGCCCACCGTCACCAGCCCGGCCATGAAGGCGTTCAGCTCCTCCTGGCTCAGCACCCCGGTCGTCACCAGCGAGCGCAGCATCTGCACCGCCATGAAGCCCGCCCGCGCCAGCCCGGCGAAGGGCAGGGTGCCGTAGCGCTTGCAGTCCTCCAGCAGCCAATAGATCTTGTCCGCCAGCGGCAGCTGGCTGTCCAGGATCAGCCCACGCCGCTCCTCCAGCACCGCCAACTTGGCGATATCGTCCTGCCACAGCCCGGTCTGGCGGTTGATCACCCCGTTGGTCAGGCCGCGCAGCGCCGCCGCCAGGGCGGTGCGCTCGTCTGTGGAAAACTCGGACAAGGCCTCCAGCCGTTCCGGCAGATCGAAGGTGTAGGCCGACAGGACGATCTCGAACTCCACCTTGTCGTGCAGGGCGGGCTGGATCAGCAGGCGCTCGATATAATAATCCACCAGCTTCTCGGCCAGGGGAGCCGCCACGTCGCGGGGCACGAAGGAATTGAAGCTGACCCGCACGTCGATATAGGGCAATCCGTGGAAATGCAGCAGCAGCGGAAAGCTGCGCAGATTGCGATAGCCGTAATTATGGCGCTGATAGGCCCAGATGCTGTCGGTCACCAGATCGCGGTAGAGCGACAGCGACAGCGGAGATGGCCGCACCCCGATGATCTCGGCCGGGTTCCAGTCGGGCATGATGCCCAGCACGGTGCGCGACCCGTGCAGCAGCGGATGCGGGCACATGGCTGTGGCCACTTTGGCCAGGATGGCGTTGACATGGCGGGAATGGGCCGCATCCTCCACCAGCGGGGCCGGAACCGCCAGCGGTCGCACCTGGAACAGCCACAAAGTCTCGTCGTGGGTGAAGGCGAATTCCACATCCAGCGCGTCTTGGCCGCACAGGACCATCAGTTCGCGGGCCAGGGCCAGTAAGGCCTGGAGGCGCGGCTCCACCGGCTCTGGCCCGCCCAGCCAATGGGTGTGGCTCCAGGTTTCGCCCGATTGACCGCCGGTGACCAGGGCGGTGTCGGAGCCCTCCGCCATGGTCACCATTAGATAGGGCGAGCCGGTGGAGGGGTCGCGGGTAAAGGCGACGCCGCTGGCCGCCACGTCGGCCAGCATGGGTTGGATCAGAATCCGGTCGGCGGTATCAATGCGGGGGCCGCAGGCGGCGTAGGAAGCCGCCACCCGGTCGATCGCCTCGGCGAGATCCGCCGCCTCCACATGGAGCAACGACAGATATTTCCCCGCCTGGGAGCTTGCCGCCCCGTCCTCGCCGGCGGCGCTGGAGCGCACGATCAGCGGCCCGACCCAATCCAAACGGCCCAGCACGGCGGCGGGCGAGTCCCGCCACTCTGCCACCGAGAAATGGAGGCAGGGCAGGATCCGCGCCGCCTTCACCCGCGGACTCAACGCCTCCAGGGTCTCGGCCTTGCTGCGGAAGACGAAGCCCATCCTCATCCCTTCCGTCGCGCCGTCCAGGCGCGGGTCTTGTACGTGGTCTCGATGAATTCCATCCCGGCGATCCGCTTTTCCACCCGATCCAGGAAGCGGACGAAACGGTCCGGCCCCAACTGGGCCTGGATGTCGTTGACCGAGCGCCACGCCCCCAGATACTGCGCGGGCGTCTGAAGGGACAAATGCTCGCCCTCCAGATACATGACGTCGTCGAACAGCGGGTGAGATCGCAATGTGTCGGTCAGGGTCTCGGTCACGCCGGAACGGCCTGACGACACCCGCTTGAGGTCGGGGAGCAGTTCGGTCAGGTAGGATTCGATCTCCACCAGCAGCGGATTGGCCTCGATATGGCGGGGATTCCACAGGGCGACGAAGCGACCGCCGGACCTCAGCGCACGGGCGAATTCCGCCAGCCCAGCCTGAGTCTCCACCCAATGGAAGGACGACGCCATGCTGAGCCAATCCACCGAGGCATCGGCCAGCCCGGTCGCCGCGCCATCGCCCTTGCGCCAATTGATGCCGGTCCCGGCGCTGTCGCGCTCGCCATTGGCCCGCATGGCATCGTCGGGTTCGATGGCGGTGACCGAGCGCAAGCCTTGCGCCGCCAGCATGCGGGTCCAGATGCCGGTTCCCGCCCCCACATCCACCGCATCCAAGGTGGCGCGGTCGGGGAACAGCCCCAGCAGCGCCGCCAGCACCGAGGGGCAATAGCCCGGCCGATAGAGGGAATAATCATCGGCGAGGCGGGCGAAATCGCCGG
>JAYTWE010000470.1:0-3307 GCA_043744055.1 Magnetospirillum sp. | reverse complement strand
CCACCACCGAGCCCTTGGCATTACCGATACGAACCGGTTGTCCGGTTGCCAGTCCCAGGGCGGTGCAGTCCTCGACATGAATCTGGGCGGTGGGACGCTTTGCTTGGATGCGCGATGTGGGAGTCTCGGTGAAGGTGCTGTTGAGAAAGTGCAGCGACGGCGGAGTAATCAGCCGGAACGGGTGATCGCCATCGGCCTCCTCGATCACCGCGAAATGATCGGGCAGTTCGGGTAAGGTCGCATCGCCCCAGTCGGGAGCAAAGCGGAAGCGGCCGTCGGGGTGGCCGAATCCCGACAGGAAATGAGCGTCGTCGAATACCTTGGCGCAGTTCAGCCAGCCCATGGCATGCAGTTCGGACGCCTTGGGCAAATCCGACGCGTCCAGCACCTGCTCGATCATTTCCCACTCATCCATTTGGAAGCCGGGATGTTCCGCGCCCAGCCGAGCGGCAAGGTCGCAGATCAGGCGGTGGTTGGAGCGTGCTTCGCCCAAGGGCTCGATCACCGGCTTGGCCACCTGCAAGAAGGTGTGGCCGGAGGAGGTGTAAAGATCTGCGTGTTCCATGCTGGTGGTGGCGGGCAGCACGATGTCGGCGAAGCGGGCGGTGGCGGTCATCACTTGTTCGTGCACCACCAAGAACAGGTCCTCGCGGGCGAGGCCTTGGCGGACAAGACCGCTATGGGGAGCCACCAGGGCGGGATTGGAATTCTGCACCAAGATGGCGGTGACCGGTGGCGCTCCCTTGCCCAGGTCTTGCGGATCACCGGTCAGAACGGCTCCGATACGGCTCATATCCAAGGTGCGGGCTTTGGGCTGGGGCACGTCCAGGCCGTCCAGCAGGGTGCGGCTGAAGTCGAAGACGCCACCGGTCGTTTGCACCGCGCCGCCGCCCTTGTGCTTCCAGGCGCCAGTGACGGCCGGAAGGCAGCTGACCGCATGCAGGTTGGTCGCGCCATTGCGTGAACGGGAAAAGCCATAGCCGACCCGGAGATAGGAGTTGGGGACGCTGCCATACAAGGCGGCAAAGGCTTCGATCTCGGCCTCGGTCAGACCGGTGATGGCGGCGGCCCAGGCGGGACTGCGGCTTTCAAGATGACGTTCCAGCCGTTCCGGGCAATCCGTATAACGCGATAGATAATCGCGATCGGCCAGTCCGTCCCTGAACAGCACATGCATTACGGCGCAAGCCAGGGCTCCATCACTGCCGGGCCGCAGCATCAGGTGAAGATCGGCCTTGGCTGCCGTGGCGGTCCGGTAGGGATCGACCACCACCAGCTTGGCGCCGGATGTGGTTCTGGCCTGCTTGATGAGCCCCATCAGATGCACTTGGCTGGAGGCGGGATTGGCGCCCCAGATGACGATGAGCCCGCTATGAGCCATTTCGCCGGGAGGAACGCCCCACTTGGCCCCCACTCCGGCGGTCCAGCCCGCGCTGCTAGCGGCGGAGCAGATGGTCTTCAATTGACCGGAATAGCCCATGACCCGGCGCAGCCGGTTGATGCCCGATTGCTGCACATGGCCCATAGTGCCCGCGTAGAAATAGGGCCATACCGTTTCCGGCCCCAGCTTTGCCGTGGCGGATTTGAATCGGTCGGCGATCTCGTCCAGCGCCTCGTCCCACGAGATGGGAGCGAAGCGCCCTTCCCCCTTGGCTCCCACTCGGCGCAACGGGTGCAAGACCCGGTCGGGGTGGTGCACCCGCTCGGCATAGCGGGCGACTTTGGCGCAGATAACGCCGTCCACATAAGGCATGGCCGCACCGTGAACTCGGCCGATTTTGTTGTCGGGGAGTGTCTCCACCTCCAGGGCGCAGGTGCTGGGGCAGTCATGGGGGCAGACCGAGGGAAGAGTATCTGGGGCCATCGATGTTCGCCTTGTGTTTCCACCTGATCGACGGACTTTAGCTGTGGCGACGGATCAAAGCAACGGCCATCCCGCCTTCCGCCCCAGGCCCGCCTTCCGCCCCTGGAAGGCTGGTGCTATGCTCCGCGACATTTAGATGTCTGACGGGGCATGGAAAACCAAGTGTTGACGCAAGCAGGGGCCGAACAGGTTGACAGCGTAGTGGTCGGAGCCGGGGTGGTCGGACTCGCGATCGCTCGCGAACTTGCCTTGGCTGGTCGCGAGGTTCTGGTCTTGGAGGCGGAAGGAGCCATCGGTTCGGGCATCTCGTCACGCAACAGCGAAGTGATCCATGCCGGGATGTATTATCCCAAGGACAGTCTGAAGGCGCGGCTGTGCGTGGCGGGCAACACGATGTTGCGCGACTATGCCACTGATCGGGGCGTCACCGTCAAAATGACCGGCAAGCTGATCGTCGCCACTGACGAGGCCGAGGCTAAGGCGTTGGACGCCATTCTCGCCAAGGGCCGCGAAAATGGCGTCGAGGGGCTGATCGCCATTTCCGCCGCCGAGGCTCGCGCCATGGAGCCCGACCTGAACTGCGTCGCCGCCCTATTCTCTCCTGCGACCGGTATCATCGACACCCATGGCTTGATGCTGGCCTTACAGGGCGAGGCCGAAAGCCATGGAGCTTCGGTGGCGTTCAAATCGCCGGTCCTGGGCGGTCGTTCCACCGAGAATGGCACTTTGATCCAAGTGGGCGGGGCCGAGTCCATGACGTTGCTGGCAAAGTCCCTGGTGATCTGCGGCGGCCTGTCGGCTCCCGCCATCGGGTGCTCTTTGGGACTGCGCGACGTGCCGCCCGCCTATCTGTGCAAGGGCAATTATTTCGGCCTGTCCGGCAAGACGCCGTTCTCCCGGCTGGTCTATCCGGTTCCTGTCGCCGCCGGATTGGGCGTTCATTTCACCTTGGACCTGGGCGGCAGAGGCCGGTTCGGACCCGATGTGGAATGGGTGGAGCGCGAAGATTACGTGGTTGACCCCCGCCGGGGGGATTCGTTTTATGCCGCTATTCGCCGCTACTGGCCGGGTTTGGCCGATGGTGCGCTGGAACCCGCCTATGCGGGCATCCGCCCCAAGATCCAGGCCCCTGACCAGCCCGCCCGCGATTTCGTCATCCACGGTCCAAGGCAAACCGGCGCGTCCGGCGTGGCGGCGCTTTACGGAATTGAAAGTCCGGGGCTGACATCCTGTCTTGCCATCGCACGGCATGTGGGGGAGTTGCTGGGATGAAAAAAGTATTTGGAGTCGTTCTCGGATTGGCTCTGGCGTCTCCGGCCTTGGCGCTGGACAAGCCGCGCGACTTCGTGCCGCCGCCCATAGAGCGTATCCGAGAACGACTCCAAATACTTTTTTCATCCCAGCAACTCCCCCACATGCCGTGCGATGGCAAGACAGGATGTC
>JAYTWE010000469.1:0-4143 GCA_043744055.1 Magnetospirillum sp. | reverse complement strand
CTTTCGCTGGCTACGGGGATTGGGCCAGATCGATCTGGTTATCTCGTTGTGCTACATCATTTTTCTTGGCATCGTCGGTGGGCTGATGCTGATCGAAAGCCTTCAGGCGCTCAACACCAGCCGCAAACATGCCGCCGGGGGAACCACCGCTCCCAAGCGCAAGCTGCATCAGCATTCATGGCTGCATGGCCTACCGCTGAAAATGCGGTTCCGCCGCTCCAAGCTTTATATCAGTGCCATTCTACCTGCCTCTATCGGCCTGTTCGTGGGAATCTTAGCCGCCATCATGGGGGTGGGCGGTGGCTTCGTCATGGTTCCCGCCATGATCTATCTGCTGGGAATGCCCACGGCAGTGGTGGTGGGAACGTCGCTGTTTCAGATCATCTTCGTCACCGCCAATGCCACCTTCTTGCAATCCACCATGAACCAGACGGTGGATGTGGTGCTGGCTCTGCTGCTGCTGCTGGGCGGAGTGGTCGGCGCCCAGATCGGGGCTCGGTTCGGCGTCAAGCTAAAGGGTGAGCAGTTGCGTTCCCTGCTGGCGCTGATGGTGTTGGGAGTTTGCGCCAAACTGCTGTTCGACATGGTGACGGTGCCGGGCGAGTTGTTCGCCGTCGGAGCGGGGGGGAAGCACTGATGCGTTGCCTCTCTCCAATCCTGATTCTGCTATCTGGCTTATTGCTCGGAGCCTTTCCCGCCCGCGCGGTGGAACCGCTGGTCGCCGATTTGTCCAGTCACCTGGTGGCCATCACCACCGGATTCGCCGGAACCGATGTTCTGCTGTTCGGGGCTATCGAGGAGATCGAAGGCAAGAGCGGCGGCGATGTGGTGGTGGTGGTGCGCGGCCCCAACCGGCCAGAGACCTTGCGGCGCAAAGCACGCAACAGCGGAATCTGGATCAATTCTGGCACCGGCAAAGTAGGGAGCGCACCATCGTTCTATCAAGTGGCCGCGACCCGGCCACTGGACGAAATCGCGCCGCCGGTTATTTTGGATCGCCATCAGATCGGCCTGGACCATCTGAATTTGGATATCTCGGTCAAGGATGGCGATTCCGCTCGAAGCGACTACCGCGAGGCGCTGATTCGCCTGAAACAAAAGAGCGGCCTTTATGGCGAAGGGATTCAGCAAATCGGTATGCTGAGTCACCGCCTGTTCCGCACCGATATGCATTTCCCCGCCAATGTGCCGGTGGGAACCTATATGGTTGAAGTCTATCTGGTGGTTGATCGCCAAGTGGTCAGCGCCCAGACCACCCCGCTGGTGGTGAGCAAGATCGGCATCGGCGCCGATGTCTATGACTTCGCCCATCATCAGGCGGCGGCTTATGGCCTTATCGCGATTTTCCTGGCGGCGACCGCCGGGTGGCTGGCCGCTGTAGCGTTTAAAAAAGGTTAGGGTTCTGGCCCTCTGATGGGAGAACAGATCATGCCGTCCAGCCGTGTCTTTCTGGTGGTTGTCGATGATTCCCCCGAAATGCGGGCGGCATTACGCTTTGCCTGTCGCCGCGCCCACTCCTCCAATGGCCAAGTGGCGTTGTTACGGGTCATCGAACCCGCTGAATACCAGCACTTCGCCTCCATCGGTAATCTGATGCGGGAAGAAGCCCGTCAGGCGGCCGAGGAATTGCTTAACCGGTTGGCGGCCGAGGTCAATTCCGTCTCCGGTCATATGGCGATCCTCTATGTGCGCGAAGGCAATCCGCGTGAGGAGCTGATTAAAGTCATTACCGAGGAACCCTCTATTTCCGTTCTGGTGCTGGGCGCCGATACCGGCTCCAAGGGGCCTGGCCCCCTGGTCACCGCCATGACCGGCAAATATGTGGGCAAGCTGCGGGTTCCCATCACCATCGTTCCCGGCAGCCTGACCGCTGCACAGATTGATGAGATAACTTGATGTATGCCCCTCAAGCGCCGGGCGTTCGCTCCGCTCCCTTGGCTTACGCGCCACGGGGCGCGGGCGCTCAATGCGCCAGTCGCTTCGCTTCAGGAATGTCCCTCAAGCGCCTCGACATAAATGCTGCATATGATTAATGCCCTAGTCCTTGACTCGGACGAAAGGGAACGCCATTTCTTAAGTCGACCCCGTGCCGAGCATAAGGACCATCATGTTCATCCAGACCGAACCGACGCCGAACCCCACCACTCTTAAGTTCCTGCCCGGAACCGTGGTCATGGGTCATGGCACCGCCGATTTCGCGGATTCCTCCCGCGCCGCCCGTTCGCCCCTGGCGACCCGCCTCTTCACCGTAGAAGGCGTCACCAGCGTGTTCCTGGGGACCGACTTCATCACCGTGGCTAAAGGCGACGCTGCCGATTGGCAGGTGGTCAAGCCGCAGATTCTGGCTGCCATCATGGAGCATTTCTCCTCGGGCCAGCCGGTCATCAATGATGACGGCCAAGATGCCGTCGCCACCGAAGATGATGACGGCATCGTCATGCAGATCAAAGAGCTGCTCGATACCCGAGTCCGTCCCGCCGTAGCCCAAGATGGCGGCGACATCATCTTCCGCAGCTTCGAAGACGGCATCGTCTACCTGCATCTTCAGGGCGCATGTGCGGGCTGCCCCAGCTCCAGCGCCACTTTGAAGCACGGTATCGAAAACATGCTGAAGTACTATGTCCCCGAGGTGATGGGTGTCATGGCTGTCGAATAAGCCTTTGAAATAACAGGCTTTCAAACCCCCTTTGCGGTCCCTCCGCAAAGGGGGTTTTGCTTTTGTTCCAGGGGCCGAGTCCGGTTTTGGTTGCAAAATCGAAAACAAGCCGGTACGGTACAGCTTAATATTGCACTGCAACATGAAGCGAGGTGAGCCGACATGGCGCACGGGTCAATCGGATCCCGACTATTCATAGCCTTCAGTCTCGTCGCCGTAATCGGCGCGGTTGGCGGCTTGTTCACCATGGTCCTCCAGGGCTCTCGCCCTCCGGTCCGCATCGCCGAACGGATGACATCCTCGGTGGCGGAGACCGCATATCTCAGCCGTGAAGATGTTTCCAGCGCCGTTCGATTGGACAGCGCCTTCCAGCGCATGGGCTATCGCCTCGATGATATCGGCGAAGGTCTGGCGGAAGTGCCGCCGCTGTTCCTGACGCAAGTTCCCGGTGATATTGAAGACCTTCCCGATACCGATACCAAGAAGGCGGTCTTCCTGCGGGTCATGCTGCCGCTGGTTCTCGCGGTGGACGAGGAAATCGCCAATGACCGTGCCCGGTTGTTGGACCTTGCCGCCCGTAAATCCTCCGGTCAGATTTTGTCCGCCGATGAGTCCTTGTGGCTGGCCGGTTTGGCCCGCCGCTACGATGTCGAGGACGGCAATCTGAAGAAGCTGATCTCTCGCGTCGATGTGGTTCCGCCTTCCCTGGCCCTGGCTCAATCGGCCGAGGAATCCGGCTGGGGAACCTCTCATCTGGTGCGTCGCAGCCAGAATCTGTTTGGCCATACCGTGGAAGTGGCGGGGGATGAACCCACCATGCGCAACTTCGCTTCGCTTTACGAGGCGGTGCGGGCTTATGTCCACAATCTCAACACCCACCGAGCCTATGATGACTTGCGCCGGTCGCGGGCCTCCATCCGGGCTCGCGGAGCCGCTCCTGACGGCCAGGCTCTGGTCGCGGCACTGCACGGCTATTCGGAACGGGGCGATGCTTATGTCTCCACCATCCGCTCGCTGATCCGCCGGAATGATCTGGTGCGCTTTGATCGCGCCCGTTTGGGTCGCGCCCTTCCCGGACGCATGGCTTCGGCCAGTTAGGCTATACTCAGTTCACGTGAAAACCCGAAAGCCCGAAGGGCTCTGCCCTTCACCCGCAAGGAGACTCGTCTCCTTGACCTCTCGGAATTATTCCAATGGGATCAAAGGGCCTCGGCCCTTTGCGGGCGTGGGCGGAGCCCACACTTTTCATCGGGAAGCTTTCGGGTTTTCAAGGCGACGGGGTATGTTTCCATCACGAGGCTTTCCAATCTCCGAGCGATGAGCGTAGCATTTCCGCTCTCGTTTCGGAGATTGGCCATGCTCGCTCTTCGCCTTGCCCTCATTGGACTTCTACTGACCGCAAGCTTTTCGGCCACGGCGCAGCAAGACAATAGCGGCGGCCCCATGCAGCGCAAGGCCACGGAAGCTTCGGCGGATCGGCTTTTGGA
>JAYTWE010000468.1:0-1629 GCA_043744055.1 Magnetospirillum sp. | reverse complement strand
CCGGCCATGAGGTTCTCTCTGGCGGAGGAGACCATCGCACCGACCCGCGCCATGAGGGCATCTACCAGATGATCCAGGATAATCCGGCAATTTTTTCGGGATTCTATGAGTACGACAATCGCGCGATGTTGAACCTGCGACGGCGCTTCGCCTATTTCAACGACCAGCGTAAAAGCCGGATGAAGAACGAATATGACCTCTGAGTTCCCCATGGCGGGGCGTGTTGCTGTGGTCACTGGCGGCGGCTCCGGAATTGGTCGGGGCTGCGCCCTGCGTCTGGCTGAGGCTGGTGCGGCGGTGTTCGTTGTCGGGCGACGCTCTGAACCACTGAGCGAGACCGTCCAAATGGTGCGGCAGACGGGTGGGCAGGCGGAGATGCTGGCGGTGGATCTTCGCCAACCCGCCGCCGCCGCCGAAGTGGTCGAGACCGCTCTGGCTGCCTTTGGGCGCCTGGACATTCTGGTCAACAATGCTGGAATTGCCGGTCCCGCTCTCATGGTTGATGAAATCGACGATGAATTGTGGAACGAAGTCCTGGACGGCAATCTCGGCATCAGCTTCCGCATGTGCCGCGCCGCCTTGAAGCACATGCGAAATGGCGGAGCCATCGTTAATGTGGCCTCCATCGCCGGACTGGTCGGCATGCCGGGACTATCGGTCTATGGCATTGCCAAGGCTGGAGTAGTCGGCCTGACCCGTTCCATCGCGGCGGAGTACGGTTCAAGGGGAATTCGCTGTAACTGTCTGTGCCCTGGGCCGATTGATACGGCCATGTCGGCGGCCGTACTGAATCAGCCCCAAGGGCGGGCGGTACTGGAGAGCCGGATTCCCCTCGGTCGAATCGGCACCCCGGAAGAAATCGCCAGGACCATATTGTTTTTGGTCAGCGAAGAGTCTGGATACATCACCGGTGCGGTTCTGACCGCCGATGGCGGATTGACCTCATTCATCTGATGAAAGACTTAAGCTCGCGACTGAAAGCATATTCACCGATGAAGTCGTGGGCCAGCGCATAAGCCTCCAGATCCGCCGGAGGCGAACAGCGATGCCATGCGAAGAACTTCTCCACGGCGTCGCCGGTTCCTAAGCGAGGTCCTCCCCAACGGCCCGAGCGCAGACGGCCGTACCATCCGGTCAGTCGCAGCGCGTCCGGCAGCCATGATTCGTAGGCAGATGGCGGAGCGATCTCCATCAGTTCGAAGGTGCATAACTCATCAAGAATATCCAGCCGCCATGCCGCCGCTCCTAACCATTGGAACTCCCCGCGCGACAACCCGTTGGTCTGGCACCATCTGATCGCTGCTTCGGGATCGCTGAGGTCGTGGGTAAGGCGAAAGCGGTTCTCGGACCTCATCACAGTCAACTCGGAATCAGCCCGACTGAAGGTGAGCAGCTTATGATCAATGCTTTGCCACAGGCCCGCTGTGCGGAAATAAACCGCATAACGATCAGTATCCCACTCAGCCAGACGTTCAATCGCCAAAGCGTCACGGCCATCGCATGATCCCGAATCCAGTTCCTCGAACCGACCTTCCAGCCGAAGCAAGCCCAACAACCACCGGTCGCCCTCTTGCTGTATGGCGGGTTCCATAGCAGTTCGGACGTTTGCAAGCCGCCGGTACAAGGCCT
>JAYTWE010000467.1:0-3174 GCA_043744055.1 Magnetospirillum sp. | reverse complement strand
TCTCGGTGGGGAGGCGAAAGGCCTTGCCGGTTTTCTTATTTAGCTTGGTGATGAAGTCTTGGACCATGCGCCAGTCCACATGCTCGACCGGCAGTTTAGCACCCTTGGTTTCGCTGGGATTGCTGCCCATGACCGCTTCCCATTCGGCTTGGGTGACCTCGTATTTTCCGATGGCATAGGGCTTGTCGAGGGTGATGGTGGGGCGTTTGGGGGCACCGGGTTCCGGGTCTTCGTAATCCTTGGGATTGCCTCCGATAACCGAGCCCAGAGGAATGACCACCATTTCCGGGCAGGTCTCGCAGGGCCGGAAGCTCTTGCCGGGGGCGAGACTCGCCTCGGCTGCGAATGTCGGGCTGGACACTAAAAGCAAGGCCGAAGCCATGGCAACATTCCGCAGATTCTGCATGATCGTCGTCATCGCTGTATCCCTTTCCGCAATGAATGGCCGGTGCTATGTGAAATATGGAAGTGACTTGCGCCAATGTCCAGTCTTCATGTGCTGACTTTAGTAAATAACAATATTAGTATGTATAATGTGGCGCGCCAAAACGATTGCTCTGCCATGAGCCGTAGTCTATTTCGCGAGAAGTCGGGCGGCTTCGGGGGCGGTATAAGTCAGGATGGCGTCGGCCCCGGCGCGTTTGAACGCCATCAGGCTTTCGATCATCACCTTGTCCCAATCCAGCCAGCCGTTTAGGGCGGCGGCCTTCATCATGGCGTATTCGCCCGACACCTGATAGGCCATGGTGGGCACCGAGAACGCGTCCTTGACCCGACGAACGATGTCCAGATAGGGCATGCCGGGTTTGACCATGACCATATCGGCCCCTTCCGACAGGTCCATGGCGACTTCACGTAAAGCCTCGTCGGTATTGGCCGGGTCCATCTGATAGGTCTTCTTGTCGCCGCCCTTCAGGGCTGACTTGGAGCCGACCGCATCGCGGAAGGGGCCATAGAAGGCCGAAGCGTATTTGGCGGCATAGGACAAGATGCGGACGGGTTCGCAACCGGCCTCGTCCAAGGCTTCGCGGATGGCGCGGATGCGGCCATCCATCATATCCGACGGTGCGATGATGTCGCATCCGGCTTCGGCCTGGATGACCGCCTGACGACAGAGAACCTCTACGCTACCGTCATTGACCACGTAATTGTCGATTACCAACCCGTCATGGCCGTCGCTGTTATAGGGGTCCAGCGCCACGTCGCAGATGATGCCAAGCTTGGGCACGGCGGCTTTGACGGCGCGGACGGCGCGGCAGACCAGATTGTTGGGATTGACCGCTTCAGCGGCATCGGGAGTCTTTAAGCTGGCCGCGACCGAGGGAAACACCGCGATGGCGGGAATCCCAAGATCGGCCGCCCGGCGGGCTTCTTCCACCAGAAGATCAATGGAAACGCGGGTAACGCCGGGCATGGAGGCGATTTCCTGCCTCACGCCGGTTCCCTCGACCACGAAAACCGGCCAGATCAGATCATCGACGGTCAGTCGGTTCTCTGAAACCAGCCGTCGGGACCAATCATCCCGACGGTTACGGCGCATGCGGGTCAGCGGAAATTCAGCGTGAGGAAGGAATGTCGGCACTTTGCTATGCGGCCTCCAGAGCCTGCTTGAGATCGGCGAGGATGTCGTCGATATGTTCGATTCCCACCGACAATCTCACATAGCCGGGCGTCACGCCAGTGGCCAGCTGCTCGTCCGCGGTCAACTGGGAATGGGTGGTGCTGGCCGGATGGATGGCCAGGGACCGCGCATCGCCGATATTGGCCACGTGGTAGAACAGCTTCAAGGAGTCGATGAAACGGCGACCGGCATCGGCCCCGCCGGTCAGCTCGAAGCCCAGCAGCGAGCCCAAGCCGCCTTTAAGTGCGGCATCGGCGCGGCGGCGCAATTCACCGGTCTGCTGGCTGGGGTGAATCACCCGGCAGACTTTGGGGTGCTTGACCAGGTATTCCGCGACCGCTAGGGCATTCTTGTTGTGTTCGCGCATGCGCAGCGGCAGGGTCTCAAGCCCTTGCAGCGCCTGGAAGGCGTTGAACGGGCTGATGGCGGCGCCGATATCGCGCAGCAGAACCACGCGGGCGCGGATGATATAGGCGATGGGACCCAGCGGCTTTACCGCCTGGGTCCAGACCGCGCCGTGATAGCTGGGGTCCGGTTCGTTCAGCAAGGGGAAGCGCTTGCCCTGCTTCTCCCAATCGAAGGTGCCGCCGTCGATGATGGCGCCGCCGATAGTGGTGCCATGACCGCCCAGAAATTTGGTGGTGGAATAGACCACGATATGGGCGCCCAGGGACAAGGGCTTGCAAATGATGGGAGCGGCGGTGTTGTCGACGATCAGGGGGACACCGGCGGCGTTGGCCAGCTTGGCGACTTCGGCGATGGGAAAGACGTGCAGCTTCGGATTGGGCAGGGTCTCGGCATACCAAGCCCGCGTCTTCTCATCGGTGGCGCGCACAAAGGCTTCCGGGTCGGTCGGGTCGACGAAGCGGGCCTCGATCCCCATCTGCTTGAAGGTATTGGCGAACAGGTTCCAGGTTCCGCCATACAGGTCGGTGGAAGTGACGAAGTTATCGCCAGCCTGTGCAATGTTTAAAATGGCGAAGGTGCTGGCGGCTTGCCCTGAAGCCACGGCAAGACCGGCGACACCGCCTTCTAGTGCGGCAAGGCGCTGTTCCAACACATCGGTAGTCGGATTCATGATGCGGGTGTAGATATTGCCGAACTCTTTCAGCGCGAACAGATTGGCGGCGTGCTCGGTGTCGCGGAACTGGTAAGAGGTGGTCTGGTAGATGGGAACCGCCACCGAATTGGTGGTGGGGTCGGCACGGTATCCGGCGTGCAGCACGATGGTTTCTGGATTGGCGCTCGTCACGGTCATGGGCCTCGGGCTCCTCTAGGCGGTTGAGCCGCCCCGGTGGCGGGGGGGGATTTTATGGAGCCACAGCGTCGTTCCCTCGGCGTGTTCTGGCAACATGAAAATTTTCACAATGGATCAAAGGGTGGGCCATGGCCGAAGTGGAAACCATTATCAGCATCGATTGCGGCTTGGGCCGCATCACCCTCAATCGGCCAAAGGTGCTGAATGCCCTCTCTGCGGGCCAGTATGGCGAGCTGACCGAGACGCTGACCCGGTGGGAGGAGGCTGACGAGGTTTCCCTTGTCCTGCTTGAAGG
>JAYTWE010000466.1:0-2010 GCA_043744055.1 Magnetospirillum sp. | reverse complement strand
CAATGTCTCGGGGACATCCCTGGGCAATCCGGCCTTCTATCACGCCCTGCTGAAAATTCTGGAGAAGAACAAAGCTTTCCTGTCGCGCACCGTGCTTGAAATCACCGATGCCGCACGCATCTACAATCTGGATGAAGCGCGGCGTCTGCTGGCCCGGATCAAGCGCCTTGGCGTGCGCCTGTCGCTGGACGATTTCGGCTCGGGCGGATCATCCTTCGACATCTTGAAGATTTTGCCCGTGGATTACGTCAAGATCGACTCATCTTATGTGCTCGAAGCCCGCGAGAAGCGCGGCCGCTCGGTGCTGAAGGCGTTGACCAGTCTCACCCATGACCTGGGCATGACCGCCATCGCTGAATGCGTCGAGGACAGCCAAATGATGGCCGTCCTTCAAGATGTTGGAATTGAATACGCCCAGGGATACTTCTTCGCTCCCCCCACCAGGGATGGCGCCAAACGGATCAAGTATTACAAGGACCACCTCAAGGTGGTGGATCAGACTTCGGCGGCGCAGTAGATTGACCCGCCATTCTGCTGGACCGCGACGCGGGTTCTGGCTATTTTGCCATCCATCATTGTCGATGCGATTTGGTCTCCTCCATAAGGATGCCGCCAAGCATCACGTCCTTTGTGAGGGCAACCCGCCATGCATGATCCCCTGAATGCTTTCGCCCTGGGTGGCGATGTCTATCTCGATGGCGCCAAGACGGGCTTGCTATCTGGACTGACCTTCGCCGCCAAGGATGTCTTCGACGTGGCGGGATATGTGACCGGGGCGGGCAATCCCGATTGGCGCCGACTGGCCGAACCGGCCAAGACCACCGCCTGGGCCATATCCGCTTTGCTGGAATCCGGCGCTCGTCTGGTGGGCAAGACCCATACCGATGAATTCACCCGTGGCATCTTCGGCGACAACGCCCATTACGGCACCCCGGACAATCCCCGCGCCCCCGGCCATGTGCCGGGCGGGTCAAGCAGCGGCTCGGCGGCGGCAGTGGCCGGTGGTCTGTGCAATATGGCGCTTGGCACCGATACAGCGGGCTCCACCCGCGTCCCCGCTTCGTTCTGCGGCATTTACGGTCTGCGCCCCACTTTGGGGATGATCCCCATGGACGGGGTTCTCAGCCAGTCCAACACCTTCGATACCGTGGGCATGATGGCCGACGACCCGGATCTGCTGGGCCGCATGGCCGAGGTCTTGCTGCGCAAAAAGATCAAGGATGTGCGCCCCGCCAAGGCTTTGGTGCTGGAAGACGCGCTGGAATCCTGCGATCCCGCCGTGATCGCCGCCTTTGAAGCCGCTCTTCCCCTCATCGAGAAGGCGGTGGCCCCCATCACGCGGGGCACTCGTATTTCCCCGGTTCCGCTGACCGAATGGGTGGAACACCAGAACGCCATCCAGGGCCGCGAGGCCTGGGAGACCTTCGGTGAATGGATCAATCAGTCCAATCCCCGCCTCGGTTTCGAAGTGGCGGATAATTTCCTGCGTGGCTCCAAGGTCGCCAACCGCACCTTGTCGGCGGCACGGGGCTTTCGGCTGCGCGCCAAGCGCTGGATTACCGAGGCGCTGGAAGGCAATGCAATCTTGGTTCTGCCCACCACTCCGGTCACCGCGCCGCCGGTCCACAGCCCGCGCTCGGTCATGTGGGAGATTCGCGGCCGCATGATTGCCCTGACCTCCATCGCCGGCATGGCCGGCTGCCCCCAGATCAGCCTACCGCTGTGCACGGCTGGCGGATTGCCGGTCGGCCTGTCGCTGATCGGCCCGCGTGGCGGAGACGCCATGCTGCTGGCCGCCGCCAAGCGGATCGGAAAGGTTTCGTAGCAAAAACCACAGATTTCCTCGGGAAAGACTAATGGCGACACTAACCACGCCGTTCTGAGCGCTGAGGCGACCACCAATAGCCGTCTTGCGCGGGCTTGTCCCGCGTACCCACGCCGTTCCACCAGCATTTTGCCAGACGGAAGGGCGTGGATGGCCGGGACAAGCCCGGCCAAGACGATGGAATT
>JAYTWE010000465.1:0-7678 GCA_043744055.1 Magnetospirillum sp. | reverse complement strand
CTCTGACCGTCTTATTCCTATTGGAGGCAGCGTTGCGCCATGGCGACCGGTTGGTATGGGGCAATGAAGATCGGCATCGACATCATTGATGACGATCACAAGCAGCTGTTCGCCCTGGTGGGGGAGTTCAACGAAGCTGCCGATGCCCAAGGAGGCGAGGTCAGTTCCACTCAGATGGCTGATATTTTAGCCCGACTGCAAGACTACGTAAGCGATCATTTCCAGCGGGAAGAGCAGATGCAGCTGGAAGCCAAGTATGATGGCTATGACGAGAATAAGCGCCAGCATGATGAGCTGACCCGTACGTTGACGGCCTTTATCGCCCGGCATAAAAGCGATGGCGCGGGAGAGGCTAAGACCGCCACCCGCGAAATGCGGGATTTTCTGAGTGTCTGGCTCAGTCAGCATATCTTGAAGACTGATTTGAAGATGCGGGGGCGGATATTGCCGTGGGCAGGCTGAGACGTGCCTCCGCTGTCGTGGGGTTCATGCTTATTCTGGCTGGCTGCGTTGAGTACCGGCACCCTAAAGGCCCCGATGTGATCGAGCCCGCTTTGGTGGGGGAGCATTGGCGCGCCGCCGACGGGGCTTTGTTTCCCTTGCGCTCGTGGCTGCCATCGACTCCCCCCAAGGCCGTGGTGTTGGCGCTGCACGGCATGAACGATTACTCCCATGCATTTGATGCGCCCGGCAAGGCCCTGGCGGCCAAGGGAATCGCCACCTATGCCTACGACCAGCGAGGGTTTGGCAACGGCCCCCATCCCGGCTTTTGGTCCAATGCCTCCACCATGGCGTCGGATTTGAACGCCGCCGCCCGATTGCTGCATGATCGCCATCCCGATGTCCCGCTTTATGTGCTGGGGGAAAGTATGGGCGGCGCGGTGGCCATCGTCGCGGCCCAAGCCCCATCTCCGGCCATTTCCGGGGTGATTTTATCGGCCCCGGCGGTTTGGGGGCGAACCTCCATGAGCTGGTTTCAGCATGGGGCGCTGTGGTTGGCGCAGAAGGTGGCTCCCGGCTGGACCCTGACCGGGCGGGGATTGGGGATACAGGCTTCGGACAACATAGAGATGTTGCGTGCCCTGTCCCGCGATCCGCTGGTCATCAAGGCCACCAGAGTGGATGCTATTCATGGCTTGGTGGATCTGATGGACGAGGCGCAAACCGCCATCGCCGCTTTGCATTTGCCGGTCCTGGTTTTGTATGGGGAGAGGGATCAAGTCATTCCATCCCCTCCCACTTGGGCCGCCATCCGGCATTTGCCGGAATTGGGGAAGACCCAGCGGGTCGCCCTGTATGCCGATGGCTGGCATATGTTGCTGCGCGATCTTCAGGCCCAAGTGGTGATGGATGATATTGCCGCCTGGATTGTGGCTCCGGCCCGACCCTTGCCATCTGGGGCAGACCTTCGGGCCGAACCAGCGCTTGCCCAATGACGCGAAGGCCGCGCCATGTCATACTCTTCGCAAGTGCAATAGTGGCGGTGCCCCCATGCGATCTGTGATTCAGGCTCCAATCTTTGCCGCGACGGTTTTTGTAGCCGGGGTTCTGGCCTTTGCCTTCGAGGCCAAGGCGGATCGCCGCAGTGTGGATGCGCTTGGTCAGAATCTGCCTCAGCCCGGCACTGCTTTTGATGATGTTCGCGCCATCAAGCTGCCCGATGGGCAAAAGCTGGTCTGCGATTCCGATGCGGAAAAGCCAAAATTGGATCAGCCCAAATTTATGGACCCGCCTTCTAATCACGGCCCTGTCCGCGTGCGGCGCTGCGCTGTCTTTGCGCCAGGGGCGGGCGATGTGTGGCATCTAGGTCAGATTCCCAGCGTGGCCGGTCCGGCCCGGCTCTGGATGATCTTCGTGGAGCAAGGGATCGGCGGACGGTTCCGCCTTGCTCAGTTCAGCTTGTGGGCCAAGCTTGACGGGTGGGACAAGACCGCCACGACCCTCACCGGTCTTCAAGGTCCCAGCATCGCCGGGACGGACCGTTTTTTGTCCTGGCAGGACGATCAGACCGAGACCACCATGTTCATTGACGAAAAGAATCCCGATGAATTTGCCGTCTCGGTGGGAGACGTGCGATTGCGTCGGCTGTTGAAGTCACCCGGAACCAACTATCGTTCAGAGTAATTCTCATGCGTCATGTTCTTTTTGCTGCCTTTGTGTTTGTGGCGGCTGCGGTTCCCGCCTTTGCCCCGCCCGCCTTTGCCCAGTCCAGCCGTCCGCTGGAGATCGCTCAGGCTCAGATCGGGATGCGGCTGAACCAGCTTCGTTTCGCTCCGCTTCCGGCCAATGCCAAGTTGATTTGCGGCAAGGATCAGGAAAAGCCTACCGGGGCCGAGCATCTGCATTTGGCCGTTCCTGGCGCCATGATGGGCGCCGGAGTGGATCGTTGCGCCATCTTTTTGGATGATGACAAGGGCAAGCTGACCATTCGCCCGATCACATTGGCGGGGGTTCCCACCGAATTCTGGTTCATGACCATCGAGGACGAGGGCGGTATTCAGCGTATCTTCCAGATCGTCGCCCGTCAGCCCAAGGATAATTTCGATAAGACATCGGCCTTTCTGGCCGATCGTTGGGGCGTGCCAGCCCAGAAGGCTCCCTACTTCGTCCGCTGGCTCAGTGGAACCGCCGAGGGCCAGATGAAGGAGGATGATGAAGGCGTCATGATCTTCTTGTTTGACACCAAGCTGTTCCAGCTGATGGAGACGCGCATGCCCAAGGGCAAGCCGAAGAAGTGATATTGCCGGTCGGGGTTTGTAAGAAAGAATACGGGCTCTGCCCTTCGTTCTTTCGGATTTAGCGGGAGGCATCGCCTCCCGCTGGAGATCAGGCGCTGATGGCGTCGCGCTGCTGATGGCCGCTGAAGGGAGCGGCAGCGGAGCCGGGGGCGATGGTGGTGTAGGCCCAGGCGGTCTGGTCGGCGAACAAGGCGCGCAGCAGCTGGTTGTTCATGGCATGGCCGCAACGGATGCCGTGGAAGTGACCGATCAACGGCGCACCGGCCAGATAGAGATCGCCCACCGCATCCAAGACTTTGTGACGAACGAATTCGTCGGTGTAGCGCAGACCACCGTCGTTTAGAACCCGAGTACCAGTGGAGTCGATCACCACGGCATTGTCCAGGGAGCCGCCCAGCGCCAGGCCGTTGGCACGGAGGAAGGCGACTTCCTGCTCGAAGCCGAAAGTGCGAGCCCGCGAGATTTCCGCCTTGAAGGCTCCGCGCGACAGGTTGACGAAGAATTCCTGGCGAGAGATGGCCGAGGCGCCGAAGTCAATCTCGAATCTGATGGAAAAGCCCGAAGACGGGGTCAGGGATGCGACACGGTCGCCATCCTTCACGGTCACGCGCTTTAGAACCTTGATGGCCTGACGGGGAGCGGATTGCTCGACCACACCGGCGCATTCGATCAAAAACAGGAAGGGAGCGGCGGAACCGTCCATCACCGGAACTTCCGGGCCGTTGATGTCGATCAGGCAATTGTCGATCTGCATGCCAGCCAGGGCCGACATCAGATGTTCCACCGTGCCGACCACCACGCCGTCATTATTCTTCAGGCAGGAATTCATGCGCGTATCATGCACCGCCGACCAAGTGGCCGGGACGATGGCCCCGCCGCCATGAATATCGACGCGGCGGAAGCGGATGCCGGTGCCGGGTTCGGCCGGATGCAGGACCATGGTGATCTTGGCGCCGGAATGGAGGCCGATGCCGGTGCAGCCGATGCTGGTCTTCAAGGTGCGGCAGCGGACTGCGGAGGACTCGGAAGAAACGGAGGGCGCATTCGATCCGGGCAGCAGGTTGGCTACGATCTGGTTCACGCCTGTATTCCTTATCCTCTTGTCCGCGTCTTGGGCTTGCCTTACGGCCGACGCGAACCTCGCTTTTCACGCTGTTAGGTCTACCAGTCGGGAGTCCAGGCCTCAAATCAATCATTATTGCCAAATGTTACACTGCAGCATGGTGCGTGAAACAATGTGTGGAACCTTTGGGTTTTAACAGGGCAATCGGGTGAAGCCGATTACCCTGCCTTTGTTGTTGCCCTCAGTCGCCGGGCGCACCCTCCGGTAGCTTGGCTACGTTCCGCTATACGCCTTCCGCTACGCTTCAGGCCCGCTTCACGGGGCCTCAATGGCCCAGGCGCCCGCTATGCGGGCTTCACCCGATTGCCCTGTGGGTTTTAACCTCCTCTCTTCCCAAATGGCGCGGCTGGCTTTATGGTCCGGCAACTTCAGGAATCATGACTCAGATGACCAAGCTCACCCATATCCGTAATTTCTCCATCGTCGCTCATATCGACCATGGCAAATCCACCCTGGCCGATCGGCTGATTCAGGCTTGCGGCGCCATCGAGGCGCGCGACATGAAAGAGCAGATCCTTGATTCCATGGATATCGAGCGCGAGCGCGGTATCACCATCAAGGCCCAGACGGTGCGTATGTCCTACACCGCCAAGGACGGCAATACCTATCAGCTGAACCTGATGGACACGCCCGGCCATGTGGACTTCGCCTATGAGGTTTCCCGCTCGCTGGCCGCCTGTGAGGGCTCGCTGCTGGTGGTTGACGCCTCCCAGGGGGTCGAGGCTCAGACCTTGGCCAATGTCTATCACGCCTTGGATGCGGGCCACGAAGTGGTGCCGGTGCTCAACAAGATTGATCTGCCCGCCGCCGAGCCCGAGCGGATCAAGCAGCAGATCGAAGACGTCATCGGCCTGGATACCACCGATGCGGTGATGATTTCGGCCAAGACCGGCATCGGCATTGATCTGGTGTTGGAAGCCTTGGTCAATCGTTTGCCCTGCCCGGAAGGCGACGAGGCGGGCGAGTTGCAGGCTCTGCTGGTGGATTCCTGGTACGACCCCTATTTGGGTGTCATCATTTTGGTGCGGATCAAGAATGGCATCCTGAAGAAGGGCCAGAAGGTCCGCATGATGGCCACCGGCCTGTCCTATCAGGTGGATACGGTGGGCTACTTCACCCCTAAGATTATCCAGTGTAACGAGCTGAAGCCGGGCGAGATGGGCTTTTTTACCGCCGGTATCAAGGCGGTGGCCGATACCAAGGTGGGTGATACCGTTACCGACGATAAGAAACCCGCCTTGGAACCACTGCCGGGTTTCAAGCCCAGCGTTCCGGTGGTCTGGTGTGGATTGTTCCCCATCGACGCCGCTGATTACGAGGATTTGCGCGATTCGTTGGCCAAGCTGCGTCTCAACGATGCCAGCTTCCAGTACGAGCCCGAGACCTCTGCCGCGTTGGGCTTTGGCTTCCGCTGCGGCTTCCTGGGGCTGCTGCACCTGGAGATCATTCAAGAGCGGCTGGAGCGTGAGTTCAATCTGGACCTCATCACCACGGCGCCATCGGTGGTTTATCGCGTTCACCTGACCAATGGCGAGATGCACGAGTTGCACAATCCCGCCGACATGCCCGATCCCGGTCGGATCGACCATATGGAAGAGCCGTGGATCAAGGCCACCATCATGGTGCCTGACGAGTATCTGGGGACAGTGCTGACCCTGTGCACCGATCGCCGGGGCCAGCAGTTGGACCTGACCTATGCCGGGTCTCGCGCCATGGCGATTTATAAGCTGCCGCTCAACGAAGTGGTCTTCGACTTCTATGATCGCCTGAAGTCCATTTCACGCGGCTATGCCAGCTTTGACTATGAGGTGGATTCCTATGCCCAGAGCGATCTGGTCAAAGTTTCCATTCTGGTCAATGCCGAGCCGGTGGATGCTTTGTCCTTCGTGGTTCACAAGGCCAATGCCGAAGCCCGTGGGCGCGGCATCTGCCAGCGTCTGAAAGACCTGATCCCGCGTCAGATGTTCCAGATCGCCATCCAAGCCGCCATCGGCGGCCGTGTCGTGGCGCGTGAAAGCATCAGCGCGCTCCGCAAGGACGTCACCGCCAAGTGTTATGGCGGCGATGCGTCCCGCAAGCGCAAGCTGCTGGACAAGCAGAAGGAAGGCAAAAAGCGCATGCGTCAGTTTGGCAAGGTTGAGATTCCGCAATCCGCCTTCCTGGCCGCCCTTAAGATGGGGGATGACTGAGGGCTTTAAGAGCAGAGTCGCGGACTCTGCTCTTATCCACTAAGGCCGGGATGTCAGCGGCGGAAAGCGTGTCGGCGCTGGCGCTTGCGGCAGCTTACCGATAGGCCGAGGCCGGTGAGGCCGACGGCGATCCAGGCGGGAAGGTCGAGGATGGTTGCGGCGATGCTGTCCATCAGGGAACGGCCCGCTTCGGTGGTGTCGGGAGTGTGACCCGCCAGAAGGGTGACCACATCAGCCGTGACGATTCCGGCATATTCCGCCGGACCCAGGGCAAGCACGGCATCGGCCGATGCCATGATGACGGCAAGTCCGATCAACAGCCACCCCATCGCACGTCCGAAAATCATAAAGCCCCCTGCCGAGTGTAATGTTTAGCTGATAACTGAGAATAGATTTGCGCCGAAGTGGTATGAAATTCAACCGTTTTTCGGTGTTGTCGACAAAAATAGCCCCAAATTCCAACCTCAGGCCAAGACCTGAGTCCGGTAGTCTTGACTTTCGTATCGCGGTACAGCATCTTGCGACTGATTGCGAATAAGTCGCAACATCATTCGCGCCGGCTTTGTCGCTGGCTGGCTGCGAAGGAGGGCTGAATATGTGCGAAAATTGTCCGTCGCTTCCCACCCCTGTCGTGGCGCTGCCCCGTCGCCGTTCCAAGCTGTGGGAAATCGACAATCAGTGGCATTGCACCATCATCGGAACCTGCCTGACCCTTGGCGAATTGAAGTCGGCGGCCAATCGGCTTGGAGTTCAGTTGCGCTCGGCGAAGCCCAGCGATCACGAGATCCACACCTCCATGATCGTCTTGCTGGGACGAGAGCGGATGGTGGGCAAGGCTTTGCACAAGATGCTCGATCGCAAGCATGCCGCCATGATCGCTCGGGCCGGGAAGGTGGAGGGAGAAGAGCCCCTGACGGCATTTTGGGGGGAGATGCTGGCGAAGGGTGAGGTCTCTGCGGCCTGTTGGGCCGTTATGTCCCATCCCGATTCCAGCGATGCTTTGCGCAATGCGGTCTTTGGTGAAATTCACATGCTGTCTCATCAGGTGGGGGCGGCCAGCCGTTCCGATCTCCGCCGTATCCATGCGCTGGAACAAGAGAAGGCCGCATTGGAGACGCGGCTTGGCCGCCAGAACGAACGCCTGAAGGCCGAGGTTTCAAAGCGCAATGGGCTGATTCGTGACTTGCGGCAAAGGCTCGATTGCGAAATTGCCGAGACCCGCCGCTTGGGTGATGCCGCTCAGGCCGCCCTGGAGCTGGATCGCTTGCGCCGTGTCATGGGCGATATTCAAGACCATCTGGACCGGGAACGAGAGATGCGGTGTGGTGCCGAAGGCGAGGTTCGCGGGACCTTGGTCAAGCTGCGTGATCTTGGCCAAAATCTTTCCCTGGTGATGCAGGAAAATGCCGAGATCAAAGACGAACTGGCGGCTTCGGAACGTCGGTTGACGGCGGTTTTGGCTGTCGATGACCGGGTTGGAACCTGTTCGACTGAATGCGCCGAGCTGGACCTTTGCGGCCGCTGCATTCTGTTCGTCGGCGGGCGAAGCCAACATGTGCCCCATTTCCGCCGTCTGGTGGAAGATTGCAATGGCACCTTCGCCCATCATGATGGCGGCTTCGAGGAAA
>JAYTWE010000464.1:0-2821 GCA_043744055.1 Magnetospirillum sp. | reverse complement strand
AAGGCGATGGTCTAGGGCACGTTGGCATTCAGCGCTTCTCCCTCCCCCGGCAAGCCGAGGGGAGGGGAAACTTGGCCCATCTCCCACGAAAAAGGGCGTCCCGCTTGGGACGCCCTGATCCGGTTCGTTCAATGATGAGGTCGGGCGGTTCAGCCATCCACCCGGACGATGACCTCGACCCGGCTGATGTTCAGACCGGCGGGGGCATCGGGAATCTTGGACACGGCGATCAGATCGGCGGGGATGTCGCAGAGCTTGCCGCTCTTCTCATAGAAGAAGTGGTGATGATCGGTGGTGTTGGTGTCAAAATAAGACCGTCCGGCATCCACCACGATCTCGCGCAGCAGACCGACATCGGTGAACTGATGCAGCGTATTGTAAACCGTGGCCAGCGAGACCCGAATATTGCTGGACATCGCTTCGGTATGAAGCTGTTCCGCAGAGATATGCCGGTCACAGCCGTCGAACAACAAACGAGCCAAGGCAAGACGCTGACGAGTCGGGCGCAGTCCAACCGCGCGAAGTCGGTCAAGAGCCTGGCTATAGGGGCGAACCGTGATTATCGTCATAGAGGACAGCCCTTTCCGGGAACGCCGAATTGATCTATCTCAACCGTACCATAGAGATGTTCAAATTTGGAAGACTAATAATGCCAACAATTCAATGGAATAAACCCTAAGTATAGCTTTGACGAAAGTCACGTGCAGACCCCGTCATGCTGCAACTGCTCAGATCAAACTGGGTCGGGAGCGTCCCAGGGAAAGATCAACCACAGATCCTGAGGCATCTCGGCCACGAAACTATCCACCAAGGGCTTCCCCGCGGGCTTGGCGTAAAGAGTAGCGTAATGGGCGGCAGGCAACATACTCCGCACAGCCCGAGCGGTGGAGCCGGTATCCACCAGATCATCCACCACCAGCCATCCGGCTCCGCTCCCCTCGATTCGCTTCAACACGGACATCTGCTGGCGGGTGCCGTCGCCATAACTGGCGATACAAACGGTGTCCACATGACGCAAGTTCAATTCACGCGCCAAGATCGCGGCGGGAACCAGGCCACCACGAGCCACGGCCACGATGCCAAGAAATGGCCCCTTGCTCTTCAGCAATCGGGCAAGATCGCGGGCGTGACCATGGATCTCCTCCCAACCGAGAGCGCGCGTGGAGGTAAATGCGAGGTCCATATCCATGAAAACTCTCGAATAGCAGAGAAACCGATGTCACCACTCTGGACGGGGGCCGTCAATTTCGCAACAATCGCCCGCATTCAGCGCCGAAGGACAGGCATAGCGATGCTGCATTCACCCTTGGCCCGCCGAGGCATGGTCACCTCTCCCCACCACCTGGCGTCACAGGCGGGGCTGGCGGTCTTGCGCGACGGTGGGACCGCTATCGAAGCCGCGATCGCCACCGCCACGGTTTTATCCGTGGTCTATCCCCATATGACTGGTCTTGGCGGTGATGCCTTCTGGCTGATCGCCGAGCCGGGCAAGCCTCCGGTCTCCATTGACGGCTCCGGGGCATCAGGCGGCAAGGTGGATGCCGAGTTTTATCGCCGCAAGGGACTGTCCAAAATCCCGACACGCGGCCCTCTTGCGGCCAATACCGTGGCGGGGGCTGTCTCTAGCTGGCAATTGGCCCTGGACGTGTCGGCCCACTGGGGCGGTCACCTGCCGTTGAGCCGCCTCTTCGCCGATGGGATTTCTCTGGCCCAAGACGGCTATGCGGTCAGCCGCCACCAATGGGATGCGACCAATCGCAATCTGGCGGAGCTTAAGGCCCAGCCCGGCTTTGCCGAACAGTTCCTGGTTAAGCGCAAGGCTCCCGCCCCCGGCACCGTCTTGCGGCAACCCGCCCTGGCCGCCACCTATGAGCGCCTTGCCGCTATCGGCCTCGACGACTTTTATCGGGGCGAGATCGGGCGCTCGGTCGGCGCCGCCCTGGCTGCTTCCGGCTGCCCGCTGCGAGCCGAGGATCTGGCCCGCCATCGCGGCATGCGCCGTCGTCCGCTATCCCTGGGGGTGCCCAGTGGGACCTTGTTCAATACAGCCCCCCCCACCCAAGGCTTGGCCTCGCTGATTTTGCTAGGCCTGTTTCAACGGCTGAACGTCACCGAAGCCGACGGCTTCGACCATATCCACGGATTGATCGAAGCGGCGAAGTTGGCCCATGCGGTGCGCGATGCTCATGTCACCGATCCGGCTCGCATGTCGGTTCACGCCACCACCTATCTGAGCGACGGCGTTCTTGACCATATGGCGTCCGGTATCGACCGCCAGCGCGCCTCATCCGTCCGTGGCGGGGGTGAGGCTGGCGATACCGTGTGGCTGGGCGTCATCGACGGCCAGGGCCGGGCGGTCAGCTATATTCAAAGCCTTTATCATGCCTTCGGGTCCGGGGTGACCCTGCCTGAGACCGGCATCGTCTGGCAGTGCCGAGGGTCATCCTTCAGCCTGGAGCCGGATCACCGCAATTTTCTGGAGCCACGGCGGCGCCCCTTCCACACCTTGTCACCCGGACTGGCCCGCCTACGTGATGGCCGGACCATGGTCTACGGCACCATGGGCGGTGATTCACAGCCTCTGATCCAAGCGGAAATCTTCACCCGCGCCGCCTTGTTCGGTCAAGGCCTGCAACAGGCGGTCTCGGCCCCCCGCTGGGCCGTGGCCCGAGCCCTGGATGGCAAATCCACCAGCGGCATTCAGGTGGAATCCCGCCTTGATCCCCAGGTCATCGAACGTCTCCGCCAAGCCGGACACGACATCGAAGTGGTTGAAGCATGGGATTCCCTGCTGGGCCATGGCGGTGCCTTGTGCCGACGC
>JAYTWE010000463.1:0-3782 GCA_043744055.1 Magnetospirillum sp. | reverse complement strand
CCCTATCGGCGGGCGCGGCCCGTTATGTGGCGGGCGAGGATGCCGAGTCTTTCGTCAGCCGGGCTGATCAGGCTTTGTATCTGGCCAAGCGGGACGGTCGCAACCGGGTTAAAAGCGAAGTGGACCTTGCCGTCTCCGCCAAGCAAGCCGACGGGCAATAGAGCGTTTTTCAATCCCATTGAATCGCGCTCGCTAGGGCGCGTTGACGTTCAGCGTTTCTCCCTCCCTCGGCTTGCCGGGGGAGGGTTGGGGAGGGGGCATGGTAAACTCCCTCGTCGATAATACGGCTAAGGCCCCCCTCCCGCCCTCCCACCGGCAAGCCGAGGGGAGGGGAAAAAGCCTCTATAATCTGAATGTCAACGCGCCCCAGCCAGAGCCGAAAGGCTTAATGCGCATCATCCCAACTGTCGGCGGCCGCCGCTTCCACCAGAAGCGGCACCGACAGCTCGGCCGCAGCCTCCATCACCCGTTTCACCACGGCAATGGTGGCTTCGGCTTCGGCGTCTTGGGCCTCTAACACCAGTTCGTCATGAACCTGGAGCAGCAGTCTGGCCGAGAGGCCTGCTTCGATCAGGGCGGCGGGCAGACGGATCATGGCGCGCTTGATGATGTCGGCGGCTCCGCCCTGGATGGGGCCGTTGATGGCGGCCCGTTCGGCGAAGGCCCGCATGGCGCCATTTTTATCCTTGATGCCCGGTGTAAAGACTTTGCGTCCGAATAAGGTGGTGACGAAGCCGTTGGCGCGCGCCTCTTCCTTGGTGCGCTCCATGAAGGTGCGGATTTCGGGGTAGCGGGCGAAATAGGCTTCGATATAGGCCTTGGCCTCGCCATTGGAAATACCAAGCTGGGCGGCCAGTCCAAAGGCGCTGATGCCGTAGATGATGCCAAAGTTGATGGCTTTGGCGCGGCGGCGAAGGCCGGGATCAATACCCTCCACCGGGACTCCGAAGACCTGGGACGCCGTGATGGCGTGAATATCGAGGCCCGAGGCGAAGGCGGTGCGTAAGCCCTCGATTTCCGCCACATGGGCGACCAGACGCAATTCGATCTGGGAATAGTCCGCTGAGATCAGCTTGAACCCCTTCTCAGCCACAAAGGCATGGCGGATCTTGCGGCCTTCCTCGGTGCGGATGGGGATGTTCTGAAGATTTGGATCGCTGGACGACAGCCGCCCGGTGGTGGTGCCCGCCAGGGAATAGCTGGTATGAACCCGCCCGGTGGCGGGGTTGATCTGGGCCACCAGGGCGTCGGTATAGGTGCTTTTCAGCTTGGAGATCTGGCGCCAGTCCAGCAGACGGGCGGGCAGGGCATGGAGAGGGGCCAGGTCCTCCAGCACATCGGCGCCGGTGGCCCATTGGCCGGTCTTGGTCTTCTTGCCGCCGGGAAGACCCAGGGTTTCGAACAGAACCTTCCCTAATTGCTGGGGGGAGCCCAGGTTGAAAATCTCGCCCTTGTTCAAAGCGATGACTTCGGTTTCCAGCTCACCCAGACGGCGACCGAAATCCTCGGACAGCGCGGTCAAGGCATTGCGGTCCACCTTGATTCCGGCCCGCTCCATGGCGACGATGATGGGGACCAGCGGCCGTTCCAGCGTCTCGTAGACCGTGACCATGTGCTCGGCGAGCAGACGCGGCTTTAGCAATCGGTGGAGGCGCAAAGTCATGTCCGCGTCTTCGGCGGCATAGGCGCAAGCCTTGTCCAGGGGCACCCGGTCGAAGGTGATCTGGGCCTTGCCGGTCCCACAAACCTCCGAGAAGCTGATATTGGAATGGCCGAAATGCAGCAGACACAACTCGTCCAGCCCATGGCCGTGGGCGCCGCCCTCCAGCACATAGGACAGCAGCATGGTGTCGTCCAGGCTGACTACGTCCAATTTCAGACCAGCCAGAATCTGCATGTCGTATTTGATGTTGTGGCCGATCTTCAGCACGCTGGGATCGGCCAGCAGCGGCTTCAGGCGGTCCAAAACCGCTTGGGCCGGGATAAGCGTGGGGGCATCGCCGCCATGATTTCCGCCCACAGGACCGCTTCCACCCAGGTCAAAACTGCCTTGAGCCTGGGGAGGGCTGTGGAGAACCGGGATATAGCAGGCGCGGCCGGGCTCGATTGCCAGGGAGACTCCCACCAATTGGGCGCGCAACGGGTCAAGGCCGGTGGTTTCTGTGTCGAAGGCAATCGTTCCGGCCTTGGTAGCGGCGGCGATCCAGCGATCCAGCGCATCCAGGCTTACGACCAGCTCGTATTCGGTCTTCACCGCCGGGGCGGTGGCTACGGGAATATTGGCATCAGCCGCATCCACCGGCGGAGCCTTCACCTTCAAGCGAGACAGCACCGAGCGGAAGCCCTGGGCGGCGCAGAACGCCGCCAGGGTCTCGGGATTGACCGGCTTGACCGCCAGTTCCGCCATGGGAACCGGCAAGGGAATGTCGTTCTTCAGCAGGACCAGTCGGCGGGAAATGCGGGCCATCTCGGCGTTATTGACCAGGGTCTCGCGCCGCTTGGGCTGCTTGATCTCACCAGCTCGTGCCAGCAGGGTATCCAGATCGCCGTATTCCACGATCAACTGGGTGGCGGTCTTGATCCCGATTCCAGGCACGCCGGGAACGTTGTCCGAGGCATCGCCGCACAGGGCTTGGACATCCACCACCCGGTCGGGGGCGACGCCGAATTTCTCGAAAACCTCGGCCACGCCGATAACCCGGTTCTTCATGGGGTCGAACATCTCGACCCTATCGCCCACCAACTGCATCAGGTCCTTGTCCGACGAGACGATGGTGACCTTGGCTCCGTCCGCCACGGCGGCGCGGGCATAGGTGGCGATCAGGTCGTCGGCCTCGAAGCCTTCAAGCTCGATACAGCAGACGTCGAAGGCCCGTGTCGCATCGCGCACCAGCGGGAACTGGGGGATCAGGTCTTCCGGTGCGGGCGGACGGTGCGCCTTGTATTCGGGAAAGATCTCGGTGCGGAAGGTCTTGCGCGAGGTATCGAACACCACCGCCACATGATCGGCATCGGTCTCGGATAGCAGCTTCATCAGCATGGTGGTGAAGCCATAAACGGCATTCACCGGCGTGCCGTCCGGCCGCGACATGGGCGGCAGACCGTGAAAGGCCCGGAAGATAAAGCCCGAGCCGTCAACCAGATAAACGTGGCGGGGGGAGGTCACGATCAGTGGTGGCCGATCTTCGCGCCTTCGGCCAGCACATAGGTGCGCGAGCAGTACGGGCAGACGATCTCGCCATGGGCGGTCAGGTCCAGATAGACGCGGGGATGGCCCAGGCCCTCGGCGGCATTACCGTCGCAGGCGACCTTGGTGGTGCTGACCGTGACAGTCTCGAAAGCGGAATTAGATGCGGTTTGGGCAGACATGACGATGGTTGCTCCGTTGACCGATGTGATGAGCGGATGATACCCATTGTCGGCAATGGTTCAATCACTCTCTCTTGTCGGCGTGTCACTGAAATGACACGCCCTGTCCCTCAAACGTCGGGCGCACGCCTTCGCGTGCTTGGCTTCCGCGCCATTTGGCGCGGCGGGCCTTGCCCTTGCCTCCGAGTGAATAAATGAATTTATCCACTCATCGGAACCATTCTTCCCCCTCCGCCGTTCCCGATCTTGCGGTCGAGGCCAAGGATCTGGTCAAGGTCTATGGCGGACGTGGTGGCGAGAAACGGGCGCTGGACGGCATCTCGTTATCGGTGCCGCGCGGCTCGTTCTTTGGCTTGCTCGGCCCCAACGGGGCGGGGAAGAGCACCTTCATTAATATTTTAGCCGGTCTGGTG
>JAYTWE010000462.1:0-4316 GCA_043744055.1 Magnetospirillum sp. | reverse complement strand
GATCAAGGCTGGTTGGTGATGGGACATGCGGAACCGAACCAACACCTGTTTCGTAATTTCAGAACGGTGAATACGGAAGGGGCGGTTCTCTATCAGCGGGTGGATGGATATCAGGCCAAGCAAGCGCCGCTTCCTTCTGTGGCGGTTGCTCCTGTTTCAAAACCGCCATCCATGGTTTTGCCCAAGCTGGCGGCGCTTGATTTGGCGCGACCGTTGCCGACGAGAACCCGTCGCAGTGGTGAGGCACCGGTGCTCTCTCGTCCGGTCAATATGGTGGCCCCAGCCGCTCCGCCTGCCAAGCGACCAACCGTGCCAGGGAATAGCAGTCTTTTGGAGATTCGACAGCTGGCTGATTGTGGCCAATGGGAGGCTGCGGCATCGGCTTGTGAGACTCTGTTGGTGACGACTCCCATGGATGCCGGGGCTCATTTCTACCGCGCCATGATTCACGAGCAGGTCGGCCAGGCCGAAGAGTGCGAAAAGGCGTTGCGACGCGCCATTTACCTCGACCGAAAGCTGGTTCTGCCGCACTATCATCTGGGATTGTTTTTGTTGCGGCGTGACGATTCCTTGGGGGCATCGCGAGCGTTTCGCAATGTAGTGACGCTGCTGAAAGACAGCCCCGATGGCGATCTTGTCGCGGATGGGGACAAGATCACGGCGGGGCAGATGCGTGAGGCCGTTGACATGCATCTGAAATTAATCGGAGGGGCGCTATGAGCGGCGAGGGGGACAACAGCTCCAGCCTGATGGGCCGTTTGCGCGCCCGCGTCGAATGGTCAGGAAGCGAGCAAGACAGCGCCTTTAACGCGGCACTGTTGAAATTGCGCGCCCGCAGATTGGCTCTGCCGCGCGATTTGTCCATGGATGGTCCGGTCGGGATCGACGTGTTGTGCTGCCGTATCAATACCGAGCGCTATGCCGTCGCCTTGGACCATCTTTCGGAAGTGATGCCGCTGGGTCATTGGACTCCGGTCCCCGGCCAGCCTCAATATCTGTTGGGGGTTACCAATCTGCGCGGCGACATCCGTCCGGTGATTGATCTTCACTCACTGCTTGGCATGGATACGCCGGCAGAGGAGTCGCGGGCCTGGGTGATTTTCATCAACCACGCGGGTGGAGAGGTCGGGTTGCGGGTGGATGGCTTGGACCGCATCGTCAGCCTTGACGATTCCACCCTGACCAAGCCTCATCAGACGGGCAATGGTTTGCCCCAGCGCTTTGTCTCCGGCATTTCCGCCGAGACCCTGATTCTTCTCGATATCCCTCAGATACTCGCCCTGGACGTCCTTACGGATTCTCGGGCCGACACCAGACGCGCTTCATGAAGGAAGTTCCCATGACCAACGCCAACAATCATTCACTGTGGAAGACCATGAAGCTGCGCCGCAAGTTTTCCACCATGTCGGCCGCCTTTACCCTGGTCCTCGCCGGGCTGATCGTCTTTAACGTCATGGTGCTGCGAAGCCAATCGCAATACTCGATCATCACTGATATGGCGGGGCGTCAGCGGATGCTGTCGCAAAAGTTCTCCAAGGAGATCTTGCTGTCCGGGGGGGGGATTGTGGTTGACCATCAGTCCACCATGCGCCTGATGCGCGACAGCCTTGCCGCCCTGATGGAGGGCGGCGAGATCCTGGTTAATCTGGACACCATGGCCAAGACCGACCTGCCGCCCGCTCCCAGTGGCGAAATTCGTGCCAAACTGGCGGAACAGGCGGTGGCCTTGCGTCAATATGATTTGGCCGCCACCGCTTACCTTGCTTCGGCTTCCTCGGATATCAAGCGTGGCGATAAGCTTAAGGATCTGCTGAATACTCAGACTCAGGTCAGTGACACGGCCGATGGGGCGGTCAAGATGTTGAGCTATTATGCCTGGTCCAGTATTCAGTCCATGATCTGGCTGCAAGTGATCTTTGGGGCGGTGATTGGATTGATCGCCATGGGCCTCAGCCGCATGATCGGCCGTCAGATCGCCGAGCCGTTGGAGGCTTGCTCCGAAGCGGCCCGCAAGGTTGCCGACGGCGATTTGCGCCTGGATGATCTGGAGGTCAATTCCTCCGACGAGATCGGCGTGCTTCAAGCTGCCTTCAACCAAATGGTCCACAGCCAGCGCGATGTGGCGGGACAAGCCCGTTCGGCTTGCAATTCCTTGATCGCGGCGGCGGCGGCCATCCTGTCTTCTGCCCAGGAACAGGCGGCGGGGACCAAGCAGCAGGCGGCGGCGGTTCAAGAAATCACCACCACCGTGGAAGAAATCAGCCTGTCCGGCAAGCAGGTGGCCGAGCGGTCTCGTCAGGTTGCCGGAACTGCCGAGGCGGTGGCGACTTCGGGCACTGTCGGTCTCCAGGCGGTCCGCGATGCTTCGGTCGGCATGGAGGCCATTCGGGAGCAGACCGAGACCGTGGCTGAGAATATCATCACCTTGTCGGAACGGACCCAGGCGGTGGGCGAGATCATCGCAACCGTCAACGAGATCGCCGAACAGTCAAATCTGGTGGCGTTGAATGCTGCTATCGAAGCCGCCGATGCCCGCGATCAGGGACGCCGCTTCTCGGTCGTGGCCAATGAGATCAAAAATCTGGCCGATCAGGCCAAGGAAGCCACATCGCAGGTTCGCGGCATCCTCGAACAGACACAAAAGGGCATCAACACCTCGGTCATGTTGACCGAAGAGGCGTTGAAGCGTGTGGAGGTTGGCCGCGAGAGGACCACACAATCCGAGCACGTCATTCGTCAGATGTCGGACAATATTCAAGAAAGCGTTCACGCCTTTCAGCAGATCGTCGGTGCGACCAATCAGCAGCAGATCGGACTGGAGCAGGTTACTCAGGCTTTGCACGAAATCCGCCAGGCCAGCCAGCAGACGGCGGTGACCACCGCTCAACTTGAAAAGGCCTCCATGGACCTCAGCCAGTTGGGGCAAAATCTGGCGCACACCCTGGAGAAATATCAGCTGTGAAAGGCATCCGGGAAAGGCTGCTCGAAGCCTTTCATATCGAATACCGCGAACATCTGGAAGCCATCCGTAGCCTGCTCGACGATCTGAGCCGGAAAACGGAAGGAAGCGGTATCGCACAGCTGGACGAAACCTTTCGCCGTGCCCACTCTCTCAAAGGCGCGGCAAGGGCCGTTGACTTGCCGCCTATCGAGCAGATCGCCCATCGTCTGGAAACCCTGTTCTCCCGGATTCGGAGCGGTGAGACCAAGCTGGACACGGCCCTGGCCGCCATGGTCGGACGGGTTTTGGATGCCGTCGAGGATTGGGTCACCGCTAATACCGCCGCGACGCCCTTGCCCGACATGACCGGAGCCATGGCGGAGTTGGATGATGTGCTGGCCGGTCGTGCGCCGTCGCTTGCACCGCCAATCCGGCCCACACCACCGCCACCGGCCAAGCCCGTACCGCCACCCACGCCAGCATATTCTCCGCCCGCTCCGCCGATGGCGCCCGTCGCTCCGATTCCTGCTCCCGCTGCCGTGGAGGTTGATCGACCTGCTCCGGCGCGAGTTGATGAAACCGTTCGGGTTCGCGCCGTCCATCTGGACAAACTGCTGCGCGCGACGAACGAACTCGTAACCGAAACCATGATCCAGCGCCAGCTGACCCGATCGCTGGTGGAGATCGATCGATCCCTGAGTGATTTCGACAAGCAATGGCGTCGGGTGCGCAAGACCGCTTCATCCATGGTCCGAGAGATGGGTGATCACGAACGCTCAAGCCAGTTGGATCATAATTTCGAGGCGTTGGAACAGTCGTTGCGCAGCCTGGTGGGAGATGCCCGCTCCAGTCGCAGATTGCAACAACGCACCGGCTGGACCTTGCGGCAGCTGGGCAGTGAATTGCAGCAGGAAGTCCGTCAAGTCCGCATGGTTCCGGCGGAAAGCATCTTTGGTGGTTTCCGCAAGATGGTGCGTGATCTTGCCCGCGATGCCGGAAAGCAGGTTGACGTCCATGTGGCCGGACTGGATGTGGAGGCCGATCGTATGGTGTTGCAGGGTCTGAAGGACCCGGTCATGCATCTTTTGCGCAATGCCTTGTCGCATGGGGTCGAGACCCCGGCGCAACGGGCGGCGGCGGGCAAGCCGCCCCTGGCCACCATCAGTTTGCGGTTCGATGTGTCCGACGGCCGCTTGGTGACCTTGGTTGAAGATGATGGATGCGGCGTTGATTTCGAGGCCATTCGCCGCAAGGCGGTGGAGCGTGGCGCCCTGAATGAGGAAGAGGCCGCCGGGCTGGAGCGTCAGGCATTGCTGGACCTGATCTTTGATCCGGGATTTTCCACCGCTCGCCAAGTGGATGATCTTGCCGGGCG
>JAYTWE010000461.1:0-2423 GCA_043744055.1 Magnetospirillum sp. | reverse complement strand
GAGCTATCGGCAAAAATTGGCGGCTTTCTGGGAGAAATAAGCCTGGACGGGACACGGTTTCACCATCCGCTGACGCTTCATTTCGCTGACGATATAATCTCTCATCGTCTGGCTCTGGTGGGAGACGCCGCCCACGGGATGCATCCCATTGCCGGGCAAGGCATGAATATGGGCATTCGGGATGTGGCCGCCTTAGCCGAGGTCATTGTTGATGCCCGTCGTCTTGGCCTTGACCCTGGCGCTCCTCAAGTGCTGGAACGCTATGGCCGCTGGCGGCGGTTCGACACGATGTTGATGCTGGGTCTGACCGATGGATTGGACCGGTTGTTTTCCAATGATGTATCGCCGTTGAAGTTGGCTCGGCGGTTGGGGTTGGCGGCGGTCAATCAGATGCCGGACGCCAAGCGATTCTTCATGCGTCACGCCATGGGTCTGGTGGGAGAACTCCCCCGGCTGCTGCGCGGAGAGCGGCTGTAAAAACAGCGGCTCTTTCTCGGGAAAGAATGTGGGCTCCGCCCAACCCCGCAAAGGGCCTCGGCCCTTTGATCCCACTGGATTATAAAAGGAATGGGGTCAAGGGACCGAGTCCCTTGCGGGCGTGGGCGGGAGCCCACACTCTTTCTTTTAACTGCAACCACAACTTCCAGCGGCCTTACCCGAACCGCAGCCCCCTGATTTCGGCGGCGGAGCCTTGCTGAGGGCTGGATCGCGCGATAGACCTGCCGCATCAAGCTCTGCCAGATAATTGGCCCAGATGGCGTCTTGCTGCTCGCCCAGGGCATAGAGATAGTCCCAGGAGTAGATACCGGAATCGTGGAGATCGTCGAAGACCAGTTTGATGGCGTAATTGCCGACCGGTTCGACGCCGATGATGCCCACATGCATGCGGCCGGAGACGACTTTCTTTTCGCTGGGGCTATGACCCTGGACCTCGGCCGAGGGGCTTTCCACCCGCAAAAGCTCGGCTGGCAGCACAAAGGTTTTACCGTCGGAGAAGGCCACTTTCAAAGTGCGGCTCGCCTTATCGACTTTGATGTCTTCCGGCCAAGGCTTTTCAACCGGGCTCATGGATTTGCTCCATCTTCCAGGCTGCGGGCTTCGTCGGCCAGCATGATGGGAATGCCGTCGCGGATGGGATAGGCCAGTCCAGCCTTATCGTCGATCAGTTCCTGCGCGGCTGAATCATAGCGCAGTGGCGCATGGGTTCCGGGGGCAACCAGGATTTCTAATAATTTGGTGTCAAAAGTGGCACTACGTTCGGGCATTCATGCCTCCTAGTGAATGGAGGAGCCAGCGCTTTCCAGCAACAGCTCTCTTTCGATCATGGCGGTCATCAGGTGGCAGCGTTCGGAATGACCAGGAGCTTCCAGTAAGGCTTGCTTCTCATTGGGTCGAAAGGGGCAGGCCATGGCCAGTCTGATGGTAAGTTCGGCGTCATCGGCCTTTTCCAATTGGGCAAGGTCGGTGGCCATTCCAAGCCCCGCCAAATAGCTGTGCACGATAGCTAGCAACAAGCGTCGATCCACTGGCCCTTTGTCACTTCCATCCAAGTCACCCAGGAATGGCCGGTAATTGGGAACGATCCGGCGATAGCCGGAACGGATATCCACCTCGCCGGTGACTCGGAAGCGGCAAATTCCCGCCAGAGTGACCAGATATCGCCCGTTTCCGGTCTCGCCAAAGGCAGTGATCCGACCCAAAGTTCCGATATCGTAGAGGCCTGAGACCACGCCGGTCTCGTCGTCGCGCGGTTGAACCAGAGCCAGCAGTCGTCCCGCTCCCAAAGCATCGTCCACCAAGGAGAGATAGCGGGGTTCAAATACCATCAGCGGCATGGAACCGCCCGGAAGTAAAATAGCCCCAGAGACGGCGAAAACCGGAACAACCGGGGGGAGATCTTCACTTTTCATGTGTCGCTGAATGGTCATGACCGGCGACTCAGGAAAACATCAGGGTGGAGAGGCGTGAACGCCCGGATTTAGCCAGGGGGTGGGAAAAGCCCAAGACTTCAAAAATCTTGACCAGCTGCTTACGGGCGCCATCCTCGTTCCAGGTTCGGTCGCGGCGGTACAGCTCCAGTAATTCATCCACTGCCGCTTCTTGTTCACTGGTGGCGTAATAGGCCAAGGCCAGATCGTAGCGGGCCTGATGATCGTCGGCATCAAGGGATAGTCGGCGGCGAAGATCGGCGCTTTCGCCCACTTCTCCGGCGGTACGGGCCAGTTCCAAAGCGGTTTGCACCGCTTTAATGTCGGCATGTTTGGCCATCTCGGGAGGAATGCGCGTCAACATGGCTTCAGTTTGATCGAGATCACCTTCCGCCATCAGGCACCGCAACAGCCCGGCCAGGGCAGGGGCATGATCGGGGTCTTGCTGCAAGACTTGCTGGAAGATGCCTGCGGCGGTCTGGACCTCACCTTCGG
>JAYTWE010000460.1:0-5386 GCA_043744055.1 Magnetospirillum sp. | reverse complement strand
GGGGCCGATCAGCGCGGTGACTTCTCCCGCCCGGATGTCGAGATCGACTCCGAACAGGGCCTGCTTTTCGCCATAGAAGACATCAAGGCTGCGAGAACGAACTTTGGCCGTTCCCTGGGATTGAGCCGAATTCATGGTCATCGTCATGGAGGCTACCACCTACGTTCGAATTTTTTGCGGAGCACGATGGCGATCATGTTCATGGAGATCAGGAACACGAGCAGCACCATGATCGCCGCCGAGGTCTTCTCGACGAAGGCCCGTTCGGGACTGCCTGCCCAGAGATAGATCTGCACAGGCAAGACCGCCGACGGGTCCAGGGGGCTTTTGGGGATATCGACGATGAAGGCGACCATGCCGATCATCAGCAGCGGAGCGGTCTCGCCCAGGGCGCGGGCCATGCCGAGGATCGTGCCGGTCAGCATTCCGGGCATGGCCAGCGGCAGGACGTGATGAGCCACGATCTGGAGCGGCGAGGCTCCCAGGCCCGCGGCGGCCTGACGGATGGAGGGGGGAACCGCCTTCAGGGCGGCGCGACCGGCGATGATGATGGTGGGCAGACAGATCAACGCCAGCACCAATCCTCCGGCCAGCGGTGACGAGCGCGGCAGGTGGAAGACATTGAGAAACACCGCCAAGCCGAGCAGACCGAACACAACAGAGGGGACGGCCGCCAGATTATTGATGTTCACCTCGATCAGATTGGTCCACCGATTGTGGGATGCGAACTCTTCCAGATAGACCGCCGTGGCGACGCCTAAGGGGAAGCTGACCAGCAAGGTGATGGCGAGTGAGAAGAACGAGCCCACCACGGCTCCCCAGATCCCGGCTTGTTCCGGCGCACGGGAATCGCCAGCCGTGAAGAAGGTGGTGTTGAAGCTTTTGCGGACCATGCCCGCCTGCTCCAATTCACTCACCCAGCCCAGCTGGCGGTCGTTCAGGGAATTCCCTCCCGCTCCCAACTGGCGCGGAACCTGCCCCTTCACAACCATATCCATCTTGTCCGAAGCCAACAGCCAAACCATGGCTTTGCTTCCGATCAGGTCGGGATGGGCGAGGACCATGTTTCGCAGTTGATCCGCGCCCATGGTGCTGACCATGGCGGAAAGATCGCGACGGGCATTGCGGTCGGCATCAGGGGCCAGGCGAGCGGACATGGCGGCGCGAACCAAGGCCGCGTAATCGGCGGTCTCCAGGGTCAGGGGATCGCGGGTTCCCTCCGGGTCGATGACCTGGGGATCAAAGGCGATCTCCAAGGCGATCTGGGTTTGGATGAAACCTGTCCAGCCCTTGCTGACGATGCTGCCCAGCAAGATGACCAGGAAGGATACCGAGAGCACGATAGCTCCAAGTCCTAAGGTGCGGAAGCGGCGCTCGGAGGCGTAGCGGCGGCTAAGATGCGTAGCTACGGTTTCCGCAGTGCGGTCGGCGGCGTTGGTTTGAGCCATCTCAGTCATACTTTTCCCGGTATTTCTGAACGATATGAAGGGCAACCACATTCAGTCCCAAGGTGATGACGAACAGCATCAGGCCAAGGGCGAAGGCGGCGAGGGTTTTAGGACTGTCGAATTCCGTATCGCCCACCAGCAAGGTGACGATCTGAACCGTGACGGTGGTGACCGCTTCAAACGGGTTGAAGGTCAGCTTGGCCGACAAGCCAGCGGCCATGACCACGATCATGGTCTCACCGATGGCTCGCGATACGGCCAGCAGAACACCGCCGACGATTCCCGGCAGGGCGGCGGGCAGGACAACCTGCTTGATGGTCTCGGACTTGGTCGCTCCCAGGCCGTAAGCACCTTCGCGCAAGCTGTGGGGGACGGCGGTGATGACATCGTCGGAGAGTGATGAGATCAGGGGGATCAAGGTGATTCCCATGACGATACCGGCAGCCATGGCGCTTTCCGCCGCGACGGCAAGTCCGAACACTTCACCGGCGGAGCGGATCAATGGAGCTACGGTAATCACCGCGAAAAAGCCGAAGACCACGGTGGGAATACCAGCCAGAATTTCCAGGGCAGGCTTCGCTATCGCCCGAATGCGGGGTTGGGCGTATTCAGCCATGTAGATGGCCGAGAACAAGCCCAACGGCAGAGCCACCACCATGGAAATCAAAGTGATGAGGAGGGTTCCGGTGAACAGCGGTACCATGCCGAACGCCCCGGAACTTCCGACTTGATCCGATCGGGTCGACATCTGGGGACTCCAATTAAGTCCGAACAGGAAGTCGATGAAGCCGACCATGTTGAAGAAGCGTAATGCCTCGAACAACAAGGATAAGACAATGCCGATGGTGGTGAAGATGGCGACGGTGGAACTGGCCACCAGGAAGATATTGATGGTGGATTCGACCCTGGGGCGGGCGCGCAGTACCGGATGAATCCGTCCATAGGCAAATACGGCCCCGCCCAGGGCCATGGCGATGGATACCACGGCCATGGCGGCAAAACCGATCTGGCGCAGACGGGTGTAATGCTCCGCTGCGGCAGCCAAGTCTGGATTGGCGGTCGCATGGCCAAGAGCGGCATTGCGAATCTCATTAACGAGAACGTCGATGCGCTCGGCGGGTAATTCCTGCATGGCGGCGGGAAGGTCGGAAATCACCAGGGTGCGGACCAGCGTGGGCTCAAGCATCAGCCAAGCCATCAGAATGGCAAAGGCTGGTAAGCCACTCCACAGGGCAACCCAGGAACCATAATAGCCCGGAAGGGAATGGAGATTGCGCGGCGCACCACCGGCGAGGGAGAAGGCGCGCTTGCGCCCGGCCCGGAAGGCAAGGCTGCTCAGGAGCAGCAGGGTAACGGCGAGGAGCAGGGTCTGCATGGGATGCTATACCTGAAAAAAATCGGGGAGCCGGTGATCCGGCTCCCCTTCCTGGACTTACATCTTCATGTCGTTCAGCGCCTTGGCATTGGCGGCCTGTTCCTTGCGCTGGGCATCAGGAGACGCGATCAGGCCCTTTTCGGTCAGATAGCCTTCCTTACCCCAGGCCTTGTCCGAGGAGAACTCGGCCAGGTATTCCTTGATGCCGGGGATCATGCTCACATGCTGCTTCTTGACGTAGAAGAACAAAGGACGAGAGACCGGATAGCTGCCATTGGCGATGCTTTCGAAGCTGGCGGTCTTGCCATCCACGGTGGCGCCTTGAACCTTGTCGGCGTTCTGGTCGAGATAGCTGAAGGTGATGACACCCACGGCGGTCGGATTGGAGGTGATCTTTTGCTGGATCACTGTGTAGTTCTCCGACACTTCAACCCAGGCGCCGTCTTCGCGCACGGTGTTGCAGGCCTTCTTCTTGGCATCCTTGTCCAGCGCCTTGATCTCGGGCTGATGCTCACAGGCGGGGTCCATGACCAATTCGACATAGGCGTCGCGGGTGCCATGATTCGGGGCCGGGCCATAAATCAGGATCGGCTCTTTGGGGAGCGACGGGTCAACGTCGTTCCAAGCCTTGTACGGATTGGGAACCAGCTTGCCGCCGACCACGACGTCCTTGGCCGTGGCCTTGTACATCTGTTCACGGGTCAGGGCGAATTTCGGGCCAGCCTTGGAGTTCACAAAGACGATGCCGTCATAGCCGACGATGACTTCGGTGATGTTGGTCACGCCGTTCTTGGTGCAGTTCTCGAACTCGGAGGTGGTGATGCGGCGCGAGGCATTGGTGATGTCGGGGAAGTTCTCGCCAACGCCAGAGCAGAACAGGCGCATACCGCCGCCGGTGCCGGTGCTTTCCACCACGGGGGTTTTAAACTTACCGGCCTTGCCGAAGGTTTCGGCGACGGCGGTGGAGAAGGGGTAGACGGTGGAGGAGCCAACGATGCGAATCTGGTCGCGGGCGTGGGCGGTACCGGTGACGGCGACAGCGGCGACCGCGATGGCGGCGACGGTCAGGGTCTTTCTAATCATGAATCCTCCGATGGAGCGAATGGAACGCTGGGGAAGGCGTGTTTTCATTCGGGCACCATAACGGGGCTCGGTTACAGCTCTGCGACAGAACCATGAAGCTTTTGTGACAGCGCTCTCATTTGCGGCCGCCAAACAGACCGTAACGTAGGAAAATAGCCGTTATCAACCCAATGGCCGCGATGATGGCAGAGGCGATCATGGTGCCGAAAGGGTGCTCTGCCCCAAAGGGCAAGGCCCCGGTATTCATACCGAAATAGCCGGTGATGAAGGTCATGGGCAGCATGATGACGCTGACGATGGATAAAACGAAGGTGTTGCGGTTGCCTTGCTCGGCCACCATGGCGGCCTGTTCTTCCTGAAGGATGGTGGCGCGTTGGCGAATTTCGTCCAGGTCTTCCAGGTGGCGGACAAGGCGGTCATTGACCTCGCGCAGATGCTCCTTGGCGGCTTGGTCCAGCCAGGATGCATCGTCATGGCGCAGCCGGTACAAGGCGTCGCGTTGGGGGGCAAGATAGCGGCGGAATTGCACAACATGACGGCGGCTTTCCGCGATGTCGGTCCGCATGCTGGAGCCGCCTTCATTTTCTCCGATGCGGTCTTCCAGTTCGGAAATCTCGTCTTCCAGGTCTTCCACCAGATCGCCGAGGTGGTCGGTGACTTTCTCGGCGATGCGAGCCATCAGGGCGGCGGCTGTGCGCGGCCCCTTGCCGTTCATCATGGACAACCGCAGATCTCTGAGCGCGCTGAGGTTATGGGTCTTGTCACGGAGCGAGACGCAACGTCCGGCCTCCATCCAGATATGGATGGGCACCAGTTCGGTGTCGATACTGCCGTCTTCCTCGGGCTTCTGCTTGTTGACGCCACGCAGAACCACCAGCAGATTGTCGCCCACATCTTGGACACGGGGACGCGATTCTTCGGCCAGCAGGGCCAGACCGACCAGGGGGTCGATTCCCGATTCGTCACGGACCCAGGCTTGGGCGGTGAGGTCGTCGCGTTCCAGATGGACCCACAAGAAGCCGTCGGACGGCTTCCACTGTTTGACTTCCGCCCATGACAGGTCAAGGAAGCAGCCATCCGCCGTCATCAGCATGGCGAAGCGCAGTCCGGTCTCGACACCTGCTTGCAGGTCGCGGTCATTGGCCATGGCTGTCCCCTTACCCATACTTTATTAATGAAGTATGGAGGCCCAGAATTGCTGTAATGGCAACCCAAAAGGCTTGGGTGGTCACAAAGATCCTGTTCTGCTCTGGCGGAGGATAGAAGCCTTACGCTGCCCGACTAGCCTTGATAGCGGCGATGTTGGCGGCATAATCCTTGGTCTTGAAGACGGCGGAACCGGCGACCAGGACATTGGCCCCGGCTGCGATCACCTTATGGGCGTTGTCGGCGGTGACGCCGCCATCCACCTGTAAGTCGATGGCGCGGTTGCCGATCATGCGGCGGATGCGGGCGATCTTTTCCAGCTGGCTCTCGATGA
>JAYTWE010000459.1:0-2608 GCA_043744055.1 Magnetospirillum sp. | reverse complement strand
GCTGGATCGGCGCCTGGGCTTCGGTGGGCTTGGCCTTGGCCCCCACGATGGTGGCGCGCACCACGAAGCCGGCCATGGCCAGCAGCACCAGCAGGATCGCGGCGGGCAGGATGATGCGCAGCTGGCGGACCAGGCGCGAGCGACGGCGCCAGCGCTCGAACTCCAGGCGGCGCGGCTGGCCGCTGATGGGGAGGTCGGCGACGGTCACCCTGCGGGCCTCACGAATGGGCGAAGATGTCGACCTCTTCCCAGCCGGCCACGTCCAGGATGGCGCGGTGGGGGAGGAAGTCGAAACAGGCGCGGGCCAGGCCGTCGCGTCCCTCGCGGACCAGCATCTCGTCCAGCTTGGCGCGGAGCGCATGCAGATGCAGGACGTCGGAGGCCGCATAGGCCAGCTGATCTTCACTCAGGGTCTTGGCGCCCCAGTCCGAGCTTTGCTGGAGCTTGGACAGATCAATGCCCAGATACTCCTTGCACAGAGTCTTGAGGCTGTGGCTTTCCGTATTGGTCCGGGTCAGACGCGACGCGATCTTGGTGCAAAACACCGGAGCGCAGCGAACCCCCAGGCGAAGACGAATCTGAGCCACGTCGAACCGGGCGAAGTGAAACAGCTTCACCACTTTGGGATCGGCCAGCTGGCGGACCAGATTGGGAGAGTCCCACTTGGGCTCGGGATAGTGAACCACATGAGCATTGCCATCACCCGACGACAGCTGAATCACGCAAAGCCGATCGCGGTGCAGACTCAAGCCCATGGTTTCGGAATCGATGGCGATGACGGGACCCAGGTCCACATCCGCAGGCAGGTCATTCTGATAATAGAAAACGGTCACGGGCCGCTCCTTTATTGCCCCGGTGGGGTGGGCTGAAAAAACCGACGATAGACGATCAGACCCCCCTGGCAAACCCCTCTGGGATCATGAGATCATCGGCATGACCAGAAAAGAAAAAACCCTCGCCTGTAAGCGAGGGTCTTTGCTTTTGGTGCCCAGGAGAAGACTCGAACTTCCACGACATCACTGCCACACGGACCTGAACCGTGCGCGTCTACCAATTCCGCCACCTGGGCAGGTAGCTCCCCAACGGCCTCGGCCATCGGAGGCGCGAAGAAATATGCGACCCAGCCCCCCGTGTCAACGACGTTTTCTCACTTCATTTCTTTTTCAGCCAGCCCGGTCTTTACACCCTTCGGATTTATGGGCTAGCCTCCACCCGGAAATGCAGGGGCGGCGCGTGCCGACCCTTTGGCGAATGAAGGGGGATAGGATGGCTCGGCGTCTGGTCACGGTGTTCGGGGGATCGGGTTTCATCGGTAGAATTCTGGTGCGCCGCTTGGCCGCACAGGGTTGGGTCATCCGCGCCGCGGTCCAAGACCCCACCGCCGCCGATTTCTTGAAGCCCATGGGTGATGTGGGCCAAGTCACCCCCATGCGTGCCGACATCACCGACCCCAAGGCCGTCGCTGCCGCCGTAGCCGGGGCCGATGCCGTGGTCAATCTGGTCGGTATTCTCTATGAGAGCGGACGGCGCAGCTTCGACGCCATCCACATCGCGGGAGCCGCCAACATCGCCGCCGCCGCCAAGGCCGCCGGCGTGGCCAAGCTGGTCCATATGTCGGCTTTGGGCGCGGATAAGAATTCCGAATCGTCTTATGCCCGCAGCAAGGCGGGCGGCGAGGAAGCCGTTCTAGCCGCCTTCCCCGGCGCGACCATCATCCGTCCCTCGGTGGTGTTCGGCCCCGATGACGACTTCTTCAACCGCTTTGGCAAGATGGCCATGATCTCGCCGGTTCTGCCGGTCTTCACCAGCGACGGCTTCAAGCCGGTCTGCACCGAGAACGGTTGCTCCATCGACCTGTTCGGATCGGGCGGTCCCACCTTCCAGCCGGTTCATGTGGGCGACGTGGCCGACGCCATCGCCAAGGTGCTCGACGATTCCCGTCTGGTGGGCAAAGTCTACGAACTGGGCGGCCCGCGCCGCTATTCCATGAAAGAGATCATGGAGCTGGTGCTGAAGACCACCGGCCAGCAAAAGCATCTGATCCCGATTCCGTTCGGTCTCGGCATGCTTCAGGCCACCTTCTTGCAGATGCTGCCCAAGCCCATGTTGACCAAGGATCAGGTTCGTCTGATGAAGGTGGATAACGTGGTGCGTGGCGGCAAGCCCGGACTGAGCGAGCTGGGCATCACCCCCACAGCGGCGGAAGACGTTCTGCCGATCTACATGAAGCGCTATGGCAAGCACAATCAAGACGGAGCCGATCAGGCGGCTTAACCTTAAGTCTTTGGAGCGGTGTTAAGCGCCGCTCCAAAGCGCTAAACCCAAAGCACAGCCCCCAAAGACCACCCGCGCCAAAGCGAAGGGGGCAAAGCTGTTGCGTTCGATCCATGCCATCATGGCCCATATGCCCAGTAACGCGGACAGCCCGGCAACAATCGCCGCGATGACAAGATCGGCGGAAAAGATCAGGTCGGTCTGTTGCGACAATCTCCAAAAGGTCCGCCCCGCATGCCCGGCGAAAAGCGGCAAGGCAAGGAGCAGTGAAAACCGCGCCGCAGCTTGACGCTCCCAGCCCAGCAGCCGGGACATGGTGATGGTGATGCCGGTC